>DATHJG010001072.1:0-5414 GCA_035489875.1 Solirubrobacteraceae bacterium
CTGCGCGACCGCGGCCGGGGAACGCTGATCACGACCGAACTGCTCCCCGGCAAAGCGGAGACAGCGCGCCGCAATCTCACCGACGCCGGCCTCGAGGACATCGTCGAGATCCGCGTCGGCGATGCGCTGCAGACGCTCACAGACCTCACCGGACCTGTCGACGTTCTGGTGCTTGACGGCCGCAACGACCAATACCTCGCCGTCCTCGGCCTCGTCGGACCGCTGCTCGCAACCAACGCGCTGGTGCTCGCCGACCTCGGCGAGAACGACCCCGACCTCCTCGCCTACCAGCACCACGTCCGCCAGCCACACAGCGGCTACGTCTCGATGGAGCTCCGGCTCGACGCCGGGATCGAGCTCTCCGTCCGCACGAGCCACAACGGCGCAGCACCCTAGACCTGGAGCGCAGCGCGACTCGCGCGTCACGCGTCAACGACATGTCGCCGACACGCGAAGCGCCATCTCAGCAGTTTGCAGACACCGCGCCGCGGGTATCCGGCCACTCCAGTCGCACCCGTCCGTGGATGCGCTGGGGGCGGCACAGGCCCTCGGCGGGCGGGCCTGAACCCGAAGGAGGCAGTGTGAAACCAGCTTCTGCGGCCCGTGAGGACGCAGATGGGTTCTGTGACGACTTCAAGCCCCGAGCGGGAGCGGGAGCGGGTCGTCGGCGGGCGCGACGCGGTCGGTCTTCCAGTGCGACGTATGCCCACGGCGGCCGAACAGCGCGCCCGGCGTCGCGATGACCGTGATGCCGAGCATCAGCATCCAGTAGAAGAGCGGGTACATCGCCGCCCACAGGTAGAAGCGCCCGACGCGCCGGTTGTAGTGATTGTCGAGCCAGACGCCCGTGGCGAGCTGCACGAGCGCGACGGTGGCGATCACCATGCCCCAGAAGTTCGGCACCGGGTTCGCGCCCAGCGGCTCGAGCCCCACCAAGTACGACAGGATCCAGAAGCCGATCATCCCGACCGCCAGATAGGCCCACGCGACGGAGAGCACCGCCTCGCCGAACACGGGCCAGAGCCGGCGTGTGCGCCAGTCGCCCAGCATCGACGCATTGCGGCGGAGCACCTGGGCGAGGCCGGTCGCCCAGCGCTTGCGCTGTCGGTAGAGGCCGCCCAGCGTCTCCGGCACCTGCATCGCGACGACCGCGCGCGGCTCGTAGCGCACGTCGTAGAACTTGCGCTGGAGCTTCCACGTGAGCGCGATGTCCTCGGTCGCCATCTCCGGGTCGAACAGGCCGACGTCCACGATCGCGCTCTTGCGGAACGCGCAGACCGCGCCCGACACGGTGAGGATCCGCCCCCACACGCGCTGGGCGCGCCGGAGGACGGAGACGATCGAGGCGAACTCGGTCGCCTGCAGCTTGGCGAGCAGCGACGACGTGTTGGTGACCTGCGGGTTCCCCGCGACCGCCGCGACGCGCCCGTGGCGGAAGTGGCCGACGAGGTGGCGCAGCGTGTCGGGCCCCGGCTGGATGTCGGCGTCCACGATCGTGACGATGTCCCCGCGCGCGATCGGGATCGCATCGTTGAGCGCCATCGCCTTGCCCTCGTTCTGCCGCTTCTCCAGCAGCCGGATGCGTCCGTCCGCGGCGTAGGGGGCGAGGATCTCGACGGTGCGATCCGTCGAGCCGTCGTCGACGACCACGATCTCGTAGCGCGGGTAGTCGAGCGCGAGCAGGGCGGCGAGCGTGCGCTCGATCACGGTCTCCTCGCAGTAGGCGGCGACGATCACCGACACGAACGGCAGCTCGTCGTCGGGGAGCGGCGTGAGCGGCTCGCGCTCGTTGCGCGAGTAGAAGATCAGCGACGTCAGCGTCCACATCACGCCGGTGACGAGCGGGTAGCCGGCGACGAACCCGAGGGCGAGGTCATACACCGGGGTTCCCGCGAACCACCGCAGGGCAGCTTCGAGCATCCCGCTAGCCCGCCTGGACGTAGACCTTGGCGGCGCCGTCGAGCTCGACGACGAGGTGGGCGGCGTCGAGCGCGCCCGCCGCGCCTCCGTCGGTCGCCCACCGGATCGGCCGGCCGAGCCGATCCTGGTCGGTCCGCGGGGAGATCTCCGGGCGGCCGGTCCGCGGGCCCTTGCGCCGGTAGATGCGGGTGTTGTGGCGGATCCACCACAGCGTCACGGCGAGCACCGCGCCGCCGATCATCGCGAGGTACTGCACCGAGTAGACGATGGTGCGGCCGCCGGCCTTGTGCTCGCGGATGAGCGTGATCCAGAGGAGGATCAGCACCGCCCAGAACGCCAAGCCGATCGCCTTGTGTCCGAGCTCTCGCATATCTGCCCGGGTGATCGGCCCGCGCGCGCGTCCCTTGACCGCGCTCACCCCGTCTCCAGCCAGCTGTGCAGCTCGCCGCCGGTCATCGTGCGGTCGAGCTGGAGGCGCGGGACTTCCAGGCCGCCCGGTCCCGCCGGGCGCGGGTCCTCCTGGACGAACACGAGCCCGAAGCGGTCGCGCAGCTCGCGCTCCATCAGCCGCGGGATCCCCGGGTCGTTCGTCCCGATCTGCCCGTATGCGCCGAACGGCGGGGCGAACGCGAGCGGCTCGTAGCCGGGCACGTGCCGGCGCAACTCGCCGGCGCCCCACTCGAGGTCCGCGGCCACGCGCCCGTGCCAGTCGTCGAGCGTCTCGCCGTGCAGCGCGTCGCGGTAGGCGTAGTACGGCCCGACGTCGCGCGCGCCGGCGCCGTAGCGGATGTTGTGGTGCCCGCGCCCGGCGTGCAGCTGGATCGACCAGCGCCCGCTCTCCTGCATGGCCGCGAGCTGCTCCCACGTCGCGTACTCGGCGGCCCCGGCGGTGACGGCGCCGACGTCGACGAACATCGCAGCGCTCCAGTCGTAGCGGGCGAGCACAGGATCGGCGTTGAGCGGCGCGTCGGCGCGCCCGTCGTCGAACGTGATCAGGATCGGATGGGCCGGCAGGTCCACGGGCTCGCCCGCGTGGAACCTGCGGAACTGCTCGAGCGTGATCGCGCGGTAGCCCGCGTGGTGAAGGAGCGCCATCTGCTTGGCGAACTCGGCCGGGGCGACCGCGTAGTAGGCGTCGGCCTGGTTGGCGAACGCCGCCCGCTCGTCGATGCCGTGGTAGAGCAGGACCGGAATGCGGCCCGGATCGCTCCTGGGCGTGCGCCAGATCGCGCGATCCGCGGCGGTGAGCGTGACGACCGCCGGCGGCGCCGCGACGCGTGCCGACGCCACGCGTGCCGTGGGCTCCCGGCTCTCGGCGCAGCCGCAGACCGGCAGCGCGAGGATCGCGAGCAGGGCGAGAAGAGCGCGACGGAGCACCACCGGCCCCTGTGATCGGCGGCTCGGGCCTGGTGTTGAGCGCTACCCTTGCGGTAGTTGCCTATTCAACGACACGGGAAGGGAACCGCCGTGCACGTCGAGATCTGGTCCGACATCGCCTGCCCCTGGTGCTACGTCGGCAAGCGCCGGTTCGAGGCCGCGCTGGCCGGATTCGAGCACCGCGACGGCGTGACCGTGACCTGGCGGAGCTTCGAGCTCGACCCGGGCGCGCCGGCCGAGCGCGAGGGCGACCTCGCCGCGCACCTCGCGAGCAAGTACGGCTCCAGCGTCGAGCAGGCGCGGGCGCGGCACGCGCAGATGACCGAGCTGGCGGCCGCGGACGGGCTCGACTTCCACTTCGACCGCGTGCGCAGCGGCAACACGTTCGACGCGCACCGGCTCGTGCACCTCGCCGAGGCGCACGGCGTGCAGGACGCCATGGAGGAGCGGCTCATGCGCGCGTACCTGACCGAGGGCGAGCTGATGAGCGACCACGCGGCGCTCGCGCGGCTCGCGGCCGATGTCGGCCTGCCCGCCGGCGAGGTGGCCGAGCTGCTCGCCGGCGACCGCTTCTCCGCCGAGGTGCGCGACGACGAGCGCACGGGCGCGGAGCTGGGGATCACCGGCGTCCCGTTCTTCGTCGTCGACCGCGCGTTCGGCGCGTCCGGCGCCCAGCCGCCCGAGGTGCTGCGCGGGCTGCTCGATCGCGCGTGGGAGGCGCGGCCCGCGGTCGAGGTCGTGACGACCGGCGAGAGCTGCGGCGTCGACGGCTGCTGAGCGCCGCCGCGGCGCCGCGCTAGGAGCGCCCCTCGGCGTCGAGTGCGGCGCGCGCCGTGCGCTCGACTCGCAGCAGCAGTTCGAACAGGGTCTCGGCCTCGCGCTCGGACAGGTCCGCGAACCACCCGAGCACGTGCTCGTAGTCGGACGGCGACCGCCGCTTCCAGTAGGAGCGGCTCTTGGCCGTCGTGACGAGCCGCCGGACGCGGCGATCGCCCTCGTCCGGGTCGATGCGCAGGAACCCCTTGCGCTCGAGCGCGGTGGCGATCTGCTTGGCGTTCTGGTGTGTGGTGCCGAGTGCCGCAGCCGCCTGTGAGAGGGACGGCGCGCCGATCGCCTCGACGACCGTGATCAGCGCGGCCTGCTGCGTGGTCAGCCCATCGGCGCGCAGGAGCTGGTCCATCAGGGTGCGCAGCTCCTGCGCGAGCAGGACGATCAGGCGGAACGTGCGGATGCGCGTCGCGGCATCGGAGCCGAGCAGCGCGGCCTCGTCCTCGTCGAGTCCGAGGGTGTTGAAGCCCGGAGTGCTTGACATATGGAACATGTTACCTAATCATTGCTGACGCGTGATCTGCCTCCTTCCGAACTGCTGCTTTCTCTCCGAGACCTCGCGGATGCTGGAGATCCACCGGGCGCTGCGGGCGCGCGGCGCGGCCGTCCGCGTCGCCACGCACGGCGGCACCTACGAGCAGGCCCTACGCGACGCCGCCGTTCCCTACGACCTCATCGGTCCGCGCGTCGGCGACGAGCGGTGTGCGGCGTTCGTCCGCTCGGTCCCGGGCATCGGGCCGCCGGATCAGAGCATGTGGAGCGACGCGGAGATCCGCGCCTACGTCGACGCCGAGATCGCCTACTTCGATGAGCATGGGGTGCGCGCCGTGGTCACGGGCTGGACGCTCACGGCGCTGCTGTCGACCCGCCTCGCCGGGATCCCGCTGGTCACCGAGCACGCGGGGGCCTTCCTTCCCCCCATGTTCGAGCGCGGCCTGCTGCCGGCCCCCACGAGCCGGGTCGGCTTGCCGCTCGAGCGCTGGCTGCCCAAGCCGGTCCGGCGCCGGCTGTTCAACGCCGGCGCCGCCCGCCTGACGATCCACACCGCCGGCTTCAACCGCGTCGCCGGCGAGCTCGGCGTGCCCGGGATCCCGAGCTTTCCGGCGCTGCTGCTCGGCGACCTGACGCTCGTGACCGACATCCCCGAGCTGCTCGGAATACCCCGCGACGAGCTCGAGGCGTGGACGCCGCCTGACCCGCGCCGATACCGCCCCGGCACCCGCCTGCGCTACCGCCGGCCCGATCCACGCCCGGCTCGCCCGGCCGGTGCCCGAGCGCGTCGAGCGGTT
>DATHJG010001073.1:0-2018 GCA_035489875.1 Solirubrobacteraceae bacterium
AGCGGGCTGACGGGCGCCCGCGTGGCCGGCCCCGCCGTCAGCCCCGGCGCGCTCGCGGAGAACCCGCTCGTCGAGAGCCTGGAGCGGCTCCCGGCGCATCCGACGACGCTCGTCATCCTCGGGGCGACGGGCGATCTCGCCAAGCGCAAGCTGCTGCCCGCGATCTACAACCTCGCGCACGAGGGCTCGCTCCCCGAGCGCTTCTTCCTCCTCGGCGTCGCGAGGGGCGACCTGCCCGACGAGCGGTTCCGCGCGTTCGCCGCCGACGCGATCCGCCGGTTCTCGCGTCGCCCGCCCGACGAGGAGGTGCTGCACGAGCTGCTCCGGCACGCCTCCTACGTGGACGGGAACTTCGACGATCCGGGCCTGTACGAGGCGCTGCGGAATGTGCTCGCGAGCCGGGACGAGGAGGCCGGCCTGCCGCTGGCGCACTGCTTCTACCTCGCGACGGCGCCGCGGTTCTTCGGCGTGATCGTCCGGCAGCTCGGCGAGCACGGGCTCGACCGGCACGAGTCCGCCGCGGTGCGCGTCGTGGTGGAGAAGCCGTTCGGGAACACGCTCGAGGAGGCGCGGCAGCTCAACCGCGAGATCCTCTCGGTGTTCGACGAGTCGCAGGTGTTCCGCATCGACCACTACCTCGGCAAGGAGACGGTGCAGAACCTGATGGCGATCCGGTTCGCCAACTACATCTTCGAGCCGGTCTGGAACCGCAACTACATCGAGCACGTGCAGATCACCGCGGCCGAGGACATCGGCGTCGGCGCCCGCGCCGGCTACTACGACACCGCCGGCGCGCTGCGCGACCTCGTGCAGAACCACCTGATGCAGCTGCTGTGCCACATCGCGATGGACCCGCCGGTCGAGTTCGGCGCCGACGACGTCCGCAACGAGAAGGTGAAGGTGCTGCGCGCGATCGCGCCGCCCGCGCCCGAGGACGTGGCGCGCGTGGCGGTGCGCGGGCAGTACACGGCGGGCACCGTCGGCGGCGAGCCGGTCCGCGGCTATCTCGAGGAGGAGGGCGTGCCGCCCGATTCGACGACCGAGACCTACGCGGCGCTGCGCCTGGAGGTCGACAGCTGGCGTTGGGCCGGCGTGCCTTTCTACCTGCGCACGGGGAAGCGCCTGGCCCGGCAGCTCACCGAGATCGCGGTCACGCTCAAGCCCGTCCCGCATCTCGGCTTCGGCGCCGACGGCTCGGTCGGCGCGCGGCCGAACCAGCTGGTCTTCACGATCCAGCCCAACGAGGGCGTGTCGCTCTCGCTGGCCGCGAAGATCCCCGGGCCGCGCATGCGGATCCGGCCCGTGAACATGGAGTTCCTCTACGGCTCGGCGTTCCTGTCGCAGTCGCCGGAGGCGTACGAGCGGTTGATCCTCGATGCGATCCGGGGCGACGCGACGCTGTTCACGCGCGGGGACGAAGCCGAGGCGCAGTGGCGCATCTGCGACCCGATCGTCCGGGCGTGGAGCGCGTCGGAGGAGCGTCCGCCGCCGTATCCGGCCGGCTCGCAGGGGCCTGTCGAGGCGGCGGAGATCCTGCTGCCCGGACACGCCTGGCGCGTGATCTGAGGGGACGGGATGCGCACGCCGGAGACCATGTCCTGGTCCGCGCCGAGCACGACGCCGCGCGAGATCGAGGCGGCGCTGCGCCGGCTGCTCGTCGCGTGCCATTCCGAGACCGGCGGCTGCGTCCCGGCTCGTGTCCTGAACCTCGTGTGCGTGGTCGACAAGGAGGTGAGCGGCGCGCTCGCGGAGCGGCTCCTCCAGGCCGGGCGCTACCACGCCTCGCGGACGATCCTGTGCGCGGTCGAGCCCGGGCGCACGACGATCGGCGCGGTGGCCACGCTCGGCATGGCGGTGCAGCACTCGCCCGGCGACTTCGCGCTGCTGCGCGAGACCGTGACGCTCGAGCTGGGCGAACGCCACCTCCCCCACCTCGACACGATCGTCGACCCGCTCGTCGTGAGCGACCTACCGACCGTGGTGTGGTCCGCGCAGGATCACGCCGAGGCGGTGCCGGT
>DATHJG010001074.1:0-2241 GCA_035489875.1 Solirubrobacteraceae bacterium
CGCCGTCGCGGCGGGAGCTGGAGCCGCTGGACGCATCTGCACGACGCCGGCGACCACGGACCTGACGCCGGCCGCGGGGCCGCGGGCACGGACCCCGCCTGGACCGGCGCCGCCGACGAGTTCCAGCTCCGCCTGAAGGGCCACCCGCGCGGCCTGCACGCGCGCTTCGTGCGCTCCGGCCCCGCCGCCCGCGCGGCCCGCAGCCGGATGCCGCTCGCCCACGCTTCCGCTCGCAAGCAGGTCCCGGGCGCGCCCGCGCTCATCACGCGCACCGCGTGGGGTGGCGACGCCGTCGTCCCGCGCGCCGCGCCCGCCTACGGGCAGGTCCAGCTCGCGTTCGTCCACCACACGGTGAACGCGAACGACTACGGGCCGGAGGACTCGGCCGCGATCGTGCTCGGCATGGCGAAGTACCACCGCGACCACAACGGCTGGAACGACCTCGGCTACAACTTCGTCGTCGACCAGTACGGTCAGATCTTCGAGGGCCGCGCCGGTGGCATCGACCTCGCGATCGTCGGCGCGCAGGCGCAGGGCTTCAACAGCGTCTCGACCGGCGTCGCGTGCATCGGCACGTATACGTCGGTCGCGCAGACGGAGGCCGGGATGGAGGCGCTCGCGCGCATCATCGGCTGGAAGCTGTCGCTGCACGGCGTCCCGGTCGCCGGCGCGATGACCGTCACATCCGCGGGCGGCGAGACGAACCGGTACCGCGCCGGCACGCCCGTCACGTTCCAGCGCATCTCCGGCCACCGCGACGGCAATGCCACCTCGTGCCCGGGCAACATGCTCTACGGGCAGCTCACCGATCTCCGCACGCGCGCCGCGCGGTACGCCACGGCCGGCGCCGGCGTGACCGTGCGCGCGGCGTCGACGAAGCTGCGCGGCACCGCGACCGCGACCCTGAGCGGCGCGCTGCGCTTCGCCGACGGCAGCTCCCCCGCGGGCGCGCCCGTCGAGATCCTCTACGCGACCGCCGCCGCCGGCGGCGCGTTCAGCCCGCTCGCGACCGCGCACGCCGCGACGGACGGGACGTGGACGATCACGGTCGACCTGCCGCGCACCTGCACGGTGCGCGCGCGCTTCCCCGGCGACGCCGCGCGCGCGGCGCTCGAGTCGAGCTCGCTCGCGATCACGCTCGTGCCCCGGCTGTCGATGTTCCTGTCGTCGCGCCGCATCCGCCGGCACGGCCCCGTCACCGTCCGCGGCTCGGTCGCGCCCGCGACCAGCAAGCGCGTCAACATCCGGCTGGAGCGCAAGGTGCGCGGCCGCTACCGGCGCGTGCGCGACCGCGTGGCGCCGATCCGCAACGCGCGCTACACGCGCACGCTGAGCCCGTCGGCTCCCGGCCTGTACCGGATCACGGTGAGCGTCGACGGCGCGTCGACCCGGCAGTACGTGCGCGTAACCTGACGCGCGCCGTGCCGGACACGCTCACGCTGAAGCAGCTCAACCGCGCGACGCTCGCCCGCCAGCTTCTGCTCGCGCGCGAGCGGCTCGCGCCGGTGGACGCCGTCGAGCGGCTCGGCGGCCTCCAGGCGCAGGAGCCGAAGCCGGCGTTCACCGCGCTGTGGACGCGCCTGGAGGGCTTCGAGCGCGCCCAGCTCCACGCGGCGCTCGCGCAGCGCAGCGTCGTGCGGGGGACGATGATGCGCGCCACGCTGCACATGACGAGCGCGGCCGACTACGCGGCGCTGCGTCCGTCGCTCCAGCCGATGCTCACCGGCGCGATGCAGGGGATCCTGCGCCAGCGCGGCGACGTCGACGTCGAGCGGGTCCTCCCCGCCGCGCGCGAGCTGCTCGCCGAGCGCCCGCGCACGTTCAACGACCTGCGCGCGGAGCTCTCCGAGCGCTTCCCCGAGTACGAGCACCGCGCGCTCGGCTATGCGGTGCGAATGCAGCTCCCGCTGCTGATGGTGCCGAGCGAGGACCGCTGGTCGTTCCCCTCGGACGCGTGCTTCGCGCTCGCCGAGCGCTGGATCGAGGAGCCGCTCGCCGGCGACGATCCTGCGGCGCTCGTGCGCCGGCACCTCGCCGCGTTCGGCCCCGCGGGCGCCGCCGACATCCAGGCGTGGTCGGGCCTGAAGGGGCTCAAGGACACGGTCGACGCGATGGCGGACGAGCTCGTCGCGTTCAAGCACGGGCGCCGCACGCTCTACGACCTCCCGGACGCGCCGCGACCGGACGAGGACACGCCCGCGCCGCCGCGCCTGCTGCCGGAGTTCGACAGCCTGCTGCTCG
>DATHJG010001075.1:0-3153 GCA_035489875.1 Solirubrobacteraceae bacterium
TCTCGCGCTTCCGCGACGCGCTTCAGCTCCAGCTCGAGCTGCGCCACCGCTACGTCGCGTGCTTCGACGACTTCGAGCACCCGTACGACGTGCTGCTCGACGACTTCGAGCCCGGCATGACGACCGCGAAGCTGCGCGCGCTGTTCGCCGAGCTCGTCGACGGCCTCGTCCCGCTGGTCGCCGACGCCGCGACCGAGGCCCCCGCGCCGGAGCGCGGCCCGTTCGGCGGCCCGTACGCGATCGAGGACCAGCGCCGCGCGCTGACGGACATCCTCGCGGGCGTCGGCTTCGAACCCGACGGATGGCGGCTCGACGTCGCGCCGCACCCGTTCGCGCAGCGGATCGGGCCCGGCGACGTCCGCATCACCACGCGTTACGACGTGCACGACTTCGCCGGCGCCTACTTCGGCTCGCTGCACGAGTTCGGACACGGCCTGTACGAGGACGGCATCTCGGCCCACCTCAGCCGCAGCCCGCTCGGCTCGCCGGTCTCGCTCGGCGTGCACGAGTCGCAGAGCCGGCTGTGGGAGAACCTCGTCGGTCGCAGCCGCCCGTTCTGCGGCTGGGCGCTGCCGCGGCTGGCGGCGCAGCTGCCCGGCAGCCTGAACGGCACCACGGCGGACGACCTCTACCGCGGCGTCAACGCCGTCCACCGCAGCCTGATCCGCGTCGAGGCCGACGAGACCACCTACAACCTCCACATCGTGCTGCGCTTCGAGCTGGAGCTGGCGCTGATCGAGGGCACGCTGACGGTGGACGACCTGCCGCACGCCTGGAACGAGGGCATGCACCGGCTGCTCGGGCTCGACGTGCCCGACGACGCCCGCGGCGTGCTCCAGGACGTCCATTGGGGCGCCGGGCTGATCGGCTACTTCCCGACCTACACGCTCGGCAACCTGATGGCGGCGCAGCTCTGGGAGGCGCTGCGTGCCGACCTGCCCGAGATCGACGACCAGCTCGAGCGCGGCGAGCTCGGGCCGCTCAAGACGTGGCTGCGCGAGCGCATCCACGCCCACGGCCGCAAGTTCCCGCCACCGGAGCTGCTCGCGCGGGTGACGGGGCAGGAGCTGGCGGTCGCGCCGTTCCTGCGCTACCTGCGCGAGAAGTTGACGGACGCCGGCGTGCTCGGAGCAGCGCCTCGTTGAGGAACCCGCCGCCCCTCGGCCCCGGGCTCGACGCGCCCGCAGGGAGTAGACTCGCACCACGCCGTCGACCGGCTCGACTGCACGCCAGGTGTTGTCCTACTCCCTGCCGCGCGGTCTTCGCCCGGAAGAGGACAGGAAGGACAGGCACCCATGCGCCTCCGGCGCCGCAGTCTTGCCCGTCGGCCTCACGTGACCCCCAAGCCCGATGGCCCCGAGCCGCAACTGGCCGAGCTCCAGCGGCGCCTCGAGCACCTGGAGACGGCGTTCGAGGGTCTCCAGGACGCCGTCCATCGCGAGTCCGTGCGCCAGCACAAGCTGATCGAAGATCTGACCAGGAGCGTGCAGCCCGCGGCGGTCGCGCGCGCGCTCAGCGAAGACGCGCGCCGGCGCGGCGTCTGATGTCCGAGTCGCGGCAGCAGTCGGGATCGACGATCACCGCGCTGCTCGACGACGGTCCGCTGGAGGGCCGGCGACTCGAGACCCAGATGGTCGAGGGCCGCCCGCCGAAGACGATCGACGTGCCCGGCGACGACGGGATCCCGTGCCGCTACTGCCTCGCGGACTGGGTCCAGACCGGTCCGTCCGCGGTCTACACGTTCCTCTACCGCGTGTAGCTCAGTCGAGCGCGCCGGCGGGGAGGACGTAGCGGAGCGGCGCGCGGCCGGCCTGCGCGCTATCGGCGGCGCGAGCGCTGTGGAGCCCGCCGTGCAGGCCGCCGGGTGGCTTCGGCGTGGCGGTCTCCGGCTGCCCGGCGTGGTCGGTGATCCAGCCGACGATGTCGGCGGAGTCGGCGCCCTCGGCCAGGATGGCGGCGCGCTCGATCACGTCGCCGCCCGACGGGTGCGGCCGGGAGAGGCGCACCACAAGTGCGCGGATGGCGACATCGTCCACGTTGCTGACATTACTGCACGGACGTGGGAACACGTGTTCGATGATTCCGTCCGTTGGTTACGTACACTGAGTCGGGTGTCCCGACAGGCCCAGATCGTCGTCTCCGGCGCGCGCGAGCACAACCTCAAGGACGTCACGGTGGCGATGCCCCGTGACGCGCTGGTCGTCATCACGGGCCTGTCCGGCTCGGGCAAGTCGTCGCTCGCGTTCGACACGATCTACGCCGAGGGGCAGCGTCGTTATGTCGAATCGCTGAGCGCGTACGCGCGCCAGTTCCTCGGGCAGATGGACAAGCCCGACGTGGACTCGATCGAGGGCTTGTCGCCCGCGATCTCGATCGACCAGAAGACGACGTCACGCAACCCGCGGTCCACGGTCGGGACCGTCACGGAGATCTACGACTACCTGCGCCTGCTCTGGGCCCGGATCGGCAAGCCGCACTGCTTCAACTGCGGGCGCCCGATCGCCGCGCAGTCGGCCGACCAGATCATCGACCAGATCATGGGGCTGGAGGACGACACCCGGTTCATGGTCATGGCGCCGATCGTGCGCGGGCGCAAGGGCGAGTACGGCAAGCAGTTCGAGGAGCTGAGGGCCGAGGGCTTCACGCGCGTGAAGGTCGACGGCGAGGTGCGGCTGCTCGAGGAGGAGATCGTCCTCGACAAGAAGTACAAGCACGACATCTCGGTGGTCGTCGACCGGCTGGTGATGCGGCCGGAGGCGCGCAAGCGGCTGGCCGACTCGGTCGAGACCGCGGTGGCGCTCGCCGACGGGATCCTGGAGATCGAGACGCTGCCGCGCGACGGTGCGGACGGCCAGGTCCTGACGTTCTCCGAGCGGTTCGCGTGCCTGCACTGTGGCATCTCGATGCCGGAGCTCGAGCCGCGGATCTTCTCGTTCAACTCGCCGCACGGCGCGTGCCCGCGCTGCACCGGGCTCGGATCGCAGATGGAGATCGACCCCGATCTGGTGGTGCCCGACCCGTCGCTGTCGATCGACGACGGGGCGATCCTGCCGTGGGCGAGCGGCGCGTCCACGTACTACGACCAGATCACCCAGGCGATCGCCGAGCGCTACGAGATCGACCTCGAGGCGCCGTGGGAGAACCTGCCAATTG
>DATHJG010001076.1:0-5664 GCA_035489875.1 Solirubrobacteraceae bacterium
CCCCGCTCGTCGAGGTCTTTCCATTCACTTCGGCGCGCGAGGCGTTCGCGCGCAGCCTCGAGCCAGGCCGGCGGGGCAAGGTGGTGCTGACGGTCGCCGCGTGACGTCGGGTGATCGAGCGGCCGGATCAACCAATTGAAAACGATGGTTTGCGCTGGCCCCGGCGCGATGGCTTGAAGTGGCCCCACTTCGCGTCGGTTGTTGTGCTCGGTTGAGTCTGACTGATGCTGGTGTTGGGATGCCGAGCGCCTGTCGTCGCGGAGCCGAGCCCGTAGGGCGAGGTGGAGCGGCGATAGGCGCTCGCGCGCGTCATGTGGTGGGGGGTCGGCCTGCCTTTCGTTTGTTGCGGAGGCCGTGGCGGAAGCGCCAGGACTCGTTGCCGGTGTCGATGATGTGCGCGCGGTGGGTGAGGCGGTCGACGACGGCCTTGGCGAGCCGCGGGTCGGGGAACACCTTGGTCCATTCGCCGAACGGCAGGTTCGTCGTGACGATCAGGCTGCCGCGTTCGTGGCGTTCTGAGAGGACTTGGAAGACGAGCTCGGCGGCGCCGTCGGGCAGTGCGAGGTAGCCCAGCTCATCCAGGACGACAAGCTCGGTGCGGGCGTAGCGGCCGACGACGCGGGCGAGCTCGCGACTGGTCTGGGCTTCCTGGAGTTCGTTGGCGAGGCCGGCGAGCGTGGTGAAGCGGACGCGGCGGCCCTGGTGGCAGGCGCAGACCGCCAAGGCGGTCGCGAGCATCGTCTTCCCGGTCCCGCTGTCGCCGACGAAGATCACCGTCTCGCGGTCGTCGATCCAGGAGCCCTCGGCGAGGGTGGCGATCGTGGCTTGGGGGACCGTGGGGTTGTCGGCGAAGCGGAAGTCCTCCAGGCGCTTGATCTGCGGGAAGCGGGCGTCGATCAGGCGGCGTTTCTCGCGGCGCTCAGCGCGTTCGGCCATCTCGGCCTCCAAGAGCGCGGCGAGGTAGGCGGTCGGCGTCTGCTGCTCGCGTGTGGCTTCCAGGGCGAGCGCTTTGAAGCGGCGGCGGACGGTCGGGAGCTTGAGCTCGATCGCGTGCGCCTCGATCAACGCCTCAAGCGCCGCGGTCTGCGCGTTGCGGGTGGTGGCGGTCATCGCGATCCTCCGAGCAGCTGGTCGTAGTCGGTGAGGTCGGGCGCGGGCCGCTCATGCGCTTTAAGGCGCGGCGGGAGGCCGGTGAGGGGCGCGGCTGGGGCCGTCTCGGCGCGGTGGGCGAGGACCGCGACGGCGCGGCCGTCGATCGCGCCCGCCGTGAGCGCGCCGCGGACCGCGAGCGCGACGTCGTCGGGGCCGTGATCGCGGCAGAGCAACACGACGTCGACCATCTGCCGGGCGGCGTCTGAGCGTCCGTAGCGGCCGGTCAGCGCCGCCCAGAGCTCGTCAAAGCAGGAGGGCCACGCGCCGCGGTCACGCTCCTGAGCCAGTGCGAGCGAGCGCTCCAGCCCGCCGGGCTTGCGCGCCAGTAGCTCGAGGTAGTGATCGAGCTGGGCGCTGGTGCCGAACTTGCCATGCAGGCGCTCATGGGATGCGACCTCGTGGCCGCCGTGGCTAATCGTGATCTCGCGGGCGCCGACGCGCGCGCTGACCTTCAGGCCGGCCAGGGCGACCGGGACCGAGTAGCGGTTCTGGCGGATCGTGACCAGCGACTTCTGATCGACCCTGGGCGCCGCGGCCTCGGCCGAGTCAAACGGCTCGGCGGGCAACGCGCCCAGCAGCGGCCGCTCCACCTGCCAGGCCTCGCCGACCGTCCCCGCTCGCCCGTCGATCCGCCGGTCGAGGTCGGCTTCGCAGCCGGCGAGCAGCAGCGCGTTGAGCTCGGCGAGGTCCGCGACGACGGGGACCGGGACGAGATGGTTGCGCCTGAAGCGGCCGACTTCGCCCTCGACGCCGCCCTTCTCATGCGCGCCCTCAAGGCCCGGCGTCGTAAACCGCGAGCAGAACAAGTAGTGCGACCGCAGCGCGACGAAGCGGTCGCTCTCGACGCGCCGGCGGCCCTTGAGGACCTTCTTGACCGCCGAGGTCAGGTTGTCGAAGCGGATCTCGGCAAACACGCCACCGAACCACCCGAACGCCTCCACGTGCAGCTCCAGGAACGCCTGCTGGGTCTCGACCAGCGACGCCTGGCAGAACGCCGCGCCCGAGAACGAGGCGCGCATCACGAATACGTGCACCGTCGTCGGCGCCCCCGCGAGCTCAACCACGGCCTGGCCCCAGTCGACCTCCGCCTCGACGCCGGGCGCGTGGACCTGCGGCACGAACACCTCCCCGACCGGCCAGCCCAACTCGCGCTTGCGCGCCCGCACGTACTGACGCACCGTGACCTCGGCGACATCGGCACCATGCTCATCGACCAGCCGCCGATGAATCCGCCGGGCGGTGTGGCGCTGCTTGCGCGGCGCCCCCCGATCCGCCTCAAGCCACCCGTCGATGACCGCCCGAAACGGGCCTAGCTTCGGCGCGGGCCTCGACACGGGCGCGCGCTTGGGCGGCGGCAACGGCGAGGCCAACGCCTGGCGCACCGCGCGGCGATGCACCCCATGACGCTCCGCCAACGCCCTGACCGACAGGCCCTCACGATCACGGTCACGCCTGATCTGTTCGAACTGCTCCACTCTGGAACCCACTCTCTCCGTGCCCCCGATCCGCGCTCAAGATGAGCGCCAACCGTCAAGCCACGATCGGACGGAGGTGGGGCCAGTTCAAACCATCACAGTGGGGCCAGTTCAGACCATCGTTCTCAGACCGCCTCACGTCGGCGTCGGCTGGGTGCGGGGAAAGGGAAGGGTCAGCGACGCGCGACGCCGGCGCGGTCCGGGCCGCAAGCTAGATTCGTGCTCGCATGGCCGAGCTCGTCTCGTCATCTTCGATTCGCGTCGGCGCAGTGCGCGGGCGCTACTTCCGGGAGAACTTCGCCCAGGGCGGGATCGACCTGGTGCAGATCGTGCCCGAGCTGGTGACGAACGCGGACGCCGCGATCGCAGCGAGCGGTCGCGAGCGTGGCCGCATAGAGTTGCGTTTCGGGACTCCCGACGAGGCGTTCGCGGACGCGTGGCGGGCGCAGATGCGCTCGCTGCGCGTGCCCGCGCTGACGAGCTGGCGCTTCGAAATCCGCTGCTCCGACGACGGCGTCGGGATCGACGCCGCCACGGTGGATCGGCGGCTCGGGGTGCTCGGCGAGCTGCCCGAGCAGCGCGACAACCGCGGCCTGTTCGGCCGCGGCCTGCGCGACGTCTGGCTCGCGCAGGGCGCGGGCCGAATCGAGGGGACGCGCGACGGGCGCGCGGTCGAGTCGTGGTTCTTCCCGTCGGCGCGCGACGATCCATTCGCCTACATCCACGTGCGCGACGAGCAGGCGCCCGGGGCGCCGCCCGGCACGCGCGTGACGGTTCCGCTCGCGGCCGAGCGGCTGCCCGCCGACGGGCGGCTGCGCACGCTCGTCTCACAGCTGGTGCAGCTGCGGCCGGTGCTCGAGGACCCGGCACGGGAGCTGTGGCTGGAGCTGCCCTCGGGCACGGTCGAGGTCGTACGTGCGCCGGCGCCTGAGCCGGATCCGGAGCGGCCTGTCCTGTTCGACGACGAGGTCGCGGTCACCAAGGAGGTGCGCGCCCGGGTCACGGTCCGCCGCAGTGCGCGGCCGCTGTCGCCGGGGATGTCGCGTGCGACGCGCGTCGGCGGGCTGGTGGTTCGATCCGGGCGGGCGGCACACGAGTCGACGTTCGCCTCGCACGAGGGCGCGCCGGGCACGCGTAGCCTCTACGGCGAGGTGCGCTGCGACGCGCTCGAGGCGCTCCAGCGCGACGCGCTCGAGCGCCCGCGGCCACAGGTCGTCGTCAAGGTCGACCGCAGCGGGCTTAACGACAACCATCCGGTCGTCAAGGCGCTCTACGCCGCGATCGACGGCGTGCTGCGGCCGATCGTCGCGGCCGAGGAGCGTCGCGCCCGGGCGCACCTCGTGCGCCCGGGCGGGGCGCTGCGGGCGCGCGACCAGGTCGGGCTGCGGGCGCTCAACGACGCGCTCAAGGGCGCGTTCGACACGCCCGGCAAGGCTGGGTTCGAGGCTGGCGAGGAGCCGTCGTCGCGCGCGCCGCTCGAGCGTGAGCGGCAAGAGCGGCGGAGCGACCCCTCGCAGGGCGCGCTCGAAACGCCGCCCGAGCCGGCTGCGACCGCGCCGGCCGCGCCGCTGCGCTTCAAGCAGTCGCTGCTGCGCCTGCACCCGGGCGAGCGCCGCGGCATCTCGCTGCTGATCGACCCCGAGCGTATCGCTCCGGGCACGCCGGTCCATGTCGCCGTCGACCCGGCCCTGGGCGTGAACCTGTGGACCGACGCAGTCCCCGAGCCCGTCCGCGGCGGCTGGTCGCGCGTCTCGGCCAACCTGCGCTGCCGGGTCAGCGCCGACCCTGGTGCGCGGCTCAGCGTGCTCGCCGAGGCCGGCGGCCATGCCGCCGAGCTCGTCGTGCTGGTCGTGCGGCACCGCGCGAGCGGCTGGGTGCGAGAGGTCGCGCGCAAGGACGAGGACGCCGAGATCGAGGCCCACTTCGATCCCGAGACGGGCACCGTGACCGTCTTCGAGGGCCGGCGCGAGTTCAAGGCGCTCGAGCGCGCCGCCCGGCGCGCGGGGCTCTCCAAGGCGCGCGTGCGCGAGTACCTCCCCTACCGCATGCTCGAGGTCGAGGTCGCCGCGAATACGGTTTATGCCTGGGCGGCGGAAGAAATCCTCGCCCGCCGGCTCGCCGAGGAGCGCCCGGCCGACCCGGCCGAGTACGCGGCCGCGGTTCGGCGCGAGGCCCAGGCGCTGCGCTACCGCGCGCATGAGAAGCTGATGCGCGCGTTCCTCGACGACGAGGTCTACGACGGCCGCGTCCGGATCGACCCCGAGCGCCGGCGCGCCGCCGGCCAGCAACGCTCGCTGCTCGACCCCGGCTGAGGAGCAACCTAGCGGCGTAATCGGGCCGACGAGCGGTTCCGCCGAGTGATTCCGACCCATGATCGAGACATGGGTCCGTGCCCTACACCTTCCTCGTGCTCCGTGGACAAGATGTGCTCGTTCTGGCTGTGGCTTTCCTACGCGAGGGAGCCGCTGCGATCTGTCCGCGCGCTGGCCAGCGAGTCGCATCTGACTCTTTCCCGTGTCCAGCGCCCTGTCACGACTCGAGGTGGTCACCCTGTATGACCCGCGGCGACGCCGCGTTCCCGGAGCGCATGCCGAGGAGTTCCTCCGTTACGCCGTTCGACACGTCGCTCCGGCACTCCCGGGTGGCCAGACGCGTGGCGTCCCCACGGCCTGGGCGGCCGCGCCGCTGAGCTGCGAGCTGGCCGACGCGGGTGAGCCGCACCCCGGTCTGGCCCGACCCGCACGGGACGGTCCGAGGGGTAGAACCGCCGGCCGAGGCGCCCCCCGAAGGAGGCGTGGCTGCACCGTGCGAAGGAGGCGTCGCTGCACCGTGCGATCTACCGCAGCCACCGTCGGTCAACGCTGCGGCAGCCGCTGGCGTCGCGATTCGCTCGAGCTGCAGCTTGCACGTGGGCTTCGCTCGCAGGGCAGGGGTCACGCACGGCGACGCTCACCGTGATCAGCACCGCGGGTCGGCAGCACCACGAGGGCTTTTGCTTGTTGCCTGGAGCCTCACGACCACATCCTTCCCAAGCGCG
>DATHJG010001077.1:0-4266 GCA_035489875.1 Solirubrobacteraceae bacterium
ACGCTCGGGACCACGTACACCGAGCTGCGCGTCCTCGACTTGAGCACCAACCTGGCGGGCCCGCTGGCGGCGATGGTGCTCGCGGACCTCGGAGCGGACGTCGTGAAGATCGAGCGGCCCGACACCGGCGACGACACCCGAACCCTGCCGCCGCGCTGGAACGGCGACAGCACGGTGTACCTCGCCGTCAACCGCGGCAAGCGCAGCGCCACGCTCGACCTGCAGGAGCAAGCCGGCCGCGAGGCGCTGCTGCGCCTGGTCGAAGGCGCTGACGTCGTCATCGAGAGCTTCGGTCCCGGCGTCGCCGACCGCCTCGGCCTCGGCTTCGACGCGCTCCGTGCTCGCAATCCCGAGCTGGTGCTCTGCAGCATCTCCGCGTTCGGCGAAGGGCCGATCGGTCGTCGCCTGCCCGGCTACGACGGCCTCGTGCAGGCGTTCACGGGCATGATGAGCCTCACGGGCCATCCGGACCAGCCTCCGGCACGCGTCGCTCCGTCCGCCGTCGACATCTCGACGGGCCTGTGGGCGGTGATCGGCATCCAGGCGGCGCTCGCCCGGCGCGCGAGCGACGGCGGCGCGCAACGCGTCGACGCGGCGCTCGTCGATTCGGCCTTCGCGCTGCTCTGCCACCAGGTGCTCGGCGTGCTGGCGACCGGCGACGTGCCGCAGCGGCTCGGATCGGCCACCCCGAGCGCCGCGCCGTACGAGGCATTCGCCGCCGCCGACGGGGACATCGTGGTGGCGGTGGCCAACGACCGGCAGTGGATCCGGCTGGCTGAGACGCTCGGGTTGGACGACCTGCTCGCCGACCCCGCGCTTCGCACCGCGGACGGACGGGTGGCGAATCGAGCTGAGATCGCCCAGCGGGTCGCGGCGGTGATCCGCGGCGACTCCGTCGCCGCGTGGGTCGAGCGGCTGCAGGCGGCACGGGTCCCCGCGGGCCGCGTGAACGATCTCGGCGAGGCGCTGGTCCACCCGCTGGCCGACGAGCGGAGCCTGATCGCGTCACAGCCCGATGGCCGCGCGCAGCTGCGGACGCCGATCGATCCTGGAAACGGCGCCGCGCAGCGACCACCGCCCCGGCTCGGAGAGCACACGGCGGAGGTGCTTCGTGAGTCGGGCTTGCCGGAGGACGAGATCTCTCGCCTGGTCGGCGAGGGCGTGATAGGCTAAAAACAAATGATTGTTTTGCACTCCGGCCGATGATCAGGATCGAGACGAATCGTGCAACCTGCAGCGGCTACGGCAACTGCGTCGTGGCCGCGGAATCGATCTTCGATCTCGACGACGAGGGCCTCGTCGTGCTCAAGCAGTCCGTCGTCGGCGATGACCAGTTGCGTGCCGTCCGGCAGGCCGCCTATGACTGCCCCACGAACTCGATCACGGTGGTGGAGGAGGACGATCCCGGTGCGCCGGAGTGACGTCCTCATCGCCGGCGCGGGGATCGGCGCCGTCCGGACGGCCCAAGGGCTTCGCGACGCGGGCTTCGAGGGCACCGTCAGGCTGATCGGCGAGGAGCGGCGGCTGCCGTACGACCGGCCGCCACTGTCGAAGGACTATCTGCTGGGGCGTCGCTCGGAGCAGGACATCCGGTTGCTCGACACCGAGTCCGCGCGGAAGCTCGGCGTGGACCTCGTGCTCGGCCGACCGCTCGAGTCGCTGGATCCCGTCGCGCGCCGTGTGCGCGACGCGACCGGAGCGCAGTTCGGCTACGACCGCCTCGTCGTCGCCACCGGCGCGCGACCGCGCCGGCTCCCCCTGCTCGAGGGCCGCCGCAACGTGCATTACCTCCGCACGCTCGACGACGCCGACGCGATGCGGACGGCCTTCGCGGAGCGTCCGCGCGTGGGGATCGTCGGCGCCGGCTTCATCGGCCTGGAGATCGCGTCCGCCGCGCGAACGCTCGGCTGCGAGGTGACCGTCATCGAAGGGGCGGACGCTCCATTGGCGATGGTGCTCGGCGAACAGGTCGGTCGCTGGGTCCAGGGATGGCATGAGGATCACGGGGTCGCGTTCCACTGCGGCGCACCGCTGCGCGTGGCCCACGGCGGCGACTCCGTCGAGGCGCTCGTGCTCGAGGACGGCACCCGCGTTCCGGTCGACGTCGTCGTGGTCGGCGTGGGCGTGGATCCGGACACCGGGTGGCTGGCGGGCTCGGGCCTCGAGCTGCATCGCGGCCTGGTCTGCGACGCCGCAGGCACGAGCTCGGATCCGCACGTCTTCGGCGTCGGCGACGTCGCCTGCCGTCACGTCGACGGGCGCTGCATCTGGGCGGCCCACTGGACGCCGGCCTCCGAGCAGGCGCAGCTGGCGGCGGCGACGATCGCCGGCGACGCGCGGCCTCCGCGCTCGCTCGAGGCCTATTTCTGGTCGGACCAGTTCGGCGTGCGCCTGCAGTTCGCGGGCATCGTCGAGCCGGGCGCCCCCGTCCGGGTGACGTCGGGAGCCGTCGAGGATCGCCGATTCGTGGCCGAGTTCGGCGACGACCGGAAGCCCACGGGGGTCTTCGCGATGGACTTGATGCGCGACTTCCTCCGGGCGCGGCTCGCGCTGCGGGCGGGCGAGCGCGCCGGAAGTCCAGCCCCATGACGGCCGCCGAGCGCATCCAGAAGGTCGACCACGTCGCGATCGTCGTTCCGGACATGGCGGACGCCATGCCGCTCTTCCACGATGCGCTCGGGGGCCGCTTCATCGCCGGCGGCGACAACGACGGCACCGGGATCCGGCTGATGCACCTGATGCTGCCCGGCTTCAAGCTTGAGCTGATGGCCCCCCTCCGCGCCGACTCGATCGTCTCTCGTCACCTCGAGCAGCGGGGGCCTGGATTCCATCACGTCACCTTCTTCGTCGACGACGTGCTGGCCACCGCCGACGCGCTGGAGGAGGACGGCTTCAGCACCACCGGCACCGACGTGTCCTCGAGCAACTGGAGCGAGACCTTCCTCCGGCCGGCCCAGACGTTCGGGGCGCTGCTCCAGTTCGTCGCGACCACGCGGGAGTGGAGCGTCCCCGCGCGCGACTACGCGCTCGAGGACGTGCTCGCGGGCCGCGTGGTCTGGCGTGACTTCGTGGCGTGCGTGCGATGACGACGGTGCTCGACCGCTTCCGCCTCGACGGCAAGGTGGCCATCGTCACCGGAGCTTCCGCGGGTCTCGGCGTGGCCATCGCACAGGCGCTGGCCGAGGCCGGAGCCGACGTGGCGCTCGGCGCGCGGCGGGCCGACAAGCTGCAGTCGACGAAGGCGTTGGTGGAGGGCGCCGGCCGGCGCGCCATCGCCGTCTCGACCGACATCAGCGACCCTGACGCCTGTCAGCGCCTCGTCGACGCGGCGGTCGGGGGGCTCGGGCGCCTCGACATCCTCGTCAACAACGCCGGCATCGGCACCGCACGGCCCGCGCTCAAGGAGACGCCAGAGGAGTTCCGCGCCGTCACGGATGTCAACGTGCACGGCACGTTCTGGATGGCGCAGGCGGCCGCGCGGGCGATGGAGCAGGGCGGCTCGATCGTGAACATCACGAGCATCATGGCGTTCCTCTCCGTCGGGATGCCCCAGGCCTCCTACATGGCCAGCAAGGCGGCGATCATCGGTATGACGCGCGATCTCGCGCAGCAGTGGACCTCCCGCCGCGGCATCCGCGTCAACGCCGTCGCCCCGGGCATCTTCGAGACCGAGATGACGGGACACTTCTTCGACGAGCTGCTCGAGGCCCAGCTCCCTCGTGTGCCCATGGGCCGCGCCGGCGACCCGGCCGAGCTCGCCGCAGCCGTGGTGTTCCTCGCTGGCGACGCCGCTTCGTACATCACCGGCGCGACCATCGTGGTGGACGGCGGACGCACGATCCTGTGATTGTCAACATCGAAAGGAGCCGGACGTGCCCTCCATGCGGCTGATCGTCCTCACCAATGCGGTGGAGTCCCGCGAGCAGGAGTTCAACGACTGGTACACCGGCCGGCACCTCGACGACGTGCTGGCGGTGAAGGGCTTCCGTGCGGCCCAGCGCTTCGAGTTCACCCCGGGCAAGCTCGGGAAGGAGGCCCCGTACCGGTACCTGGCGATCTACGAGGTGGAGGCGGACAGCGTCGAGGAGGCGGAGCGCGCGCTCTTCGCCGCGGCGAGTGACGAGAACGTCATGCCGATCAGCGAGGCGATGTCGAAGCAGCGCGCCACATGGTGGTTCACGGAGATCACCGAGCGCGTCGACGTCGGTGTCAAGTAGTGAGCGGGGTTTGACGCGCCCCGACGAGCTGTCTACAGTTCGACAAACA
>DATHJG010001078.1:0-11104 GCA_035489875.1 Solirubrobacteraceae bacterium
GGTGATTGTCACGTTGACGGCAATAGTTACCGTCAACGTGCAAATCATCCCGGGAACCGGCCGAACCCGCACCCCTTAATGCTGCAGTTGACGTTCGCCGGCACCCGACGCAGCGCCCGAGCTACGCGAGCGCGCCCGCCAGCTCGCGCCGCGACCGGATCCCCAGCTTCCGGTACGCGTTGGAGAGGTGGACCTCGACCGTCTTCGGCGTGACGAAGAGCGTCTGCGCGATGTCGCGGTTGCTCGCCCCCTCGGCGGCGAGCGCCGCCACGCGCCGCTCGCTCGCCGTCAGCGCCCCCGCGCCGCTCAGCGCCGTCGTGCGCGGCCGGGCGCCGGTGGCGTAGAGCTCGGTGCGGACGTCCTCCGCCAGCCCCGCTGCGCCGCACGCGTCGGCCAGCTCCAGCGCGCGGCGCAGCGGCTCGCGTGCGTCCGACGGCCGGCGTGCGTGGCGCAGCGCGCGGCCGAGCGCCGCGAGCGCCTTGGCCAGCTCCAGCCGCGCCGGCGCGCCGTCGAGCAGCGCGACGGACTCCTCCAGGTCCTCGATCCCCTCGTCGCCGCGCAGCTCGCCGAGCTCGCGCAGCGCACGACCGATGGTGGACGGCGCGCCGTAGCGGCGCGCGATCTCCACATTCTCGCGGGCCACCGCGAGCGCCGCCTCCGTCCGCCCGAGGTGGTGCAGCGCGCGTGCCTGCGGTGAGCGCCAGGTCACCGCGGTCGGGTTCTGGACGTGCGGCTGCTCGGTCCGCATGCGCTCGCTCAACGCCAGCGCCTCCGCGGCGCGGCCGGTCGCGAGCAGCAGGTCGCACTCGACCCCGTTCCACCAGCGCGAGCCCTCCAGCGACGTCCACATCTGCGCGCGCAGGGCGGAGTCGAAGATGCGCTGGGCGCCCTCGAGGTCGCCGCGCTCGAACAGCGTCCGGGCGTAGTGGGCGGCGGCGTAGACGTCGCCGCCCGCCGCGCCGTGCCAGGCGTCCAGCTCGCCGAGCGCCGTCCGCAGCGAATCGCTCGCGTCCACCAGGTCACCGCGGAAGAGATGCATCCAGCCGCGCCAGAGCGACACCGCGAGCATGCCGAACTGCGAGCCGCGCCGGTGTGCGCGCCGCACCATCTGCTCGACGTACTCGAGCGCCTCCTCGCGGTCGGCCATGGTGAGCACGATCAGCACGACGACCGTGAAGAGCCCCTCGTCCTCCTCGAGCAGCGAGCCGTCGGCGGACGCCCGCTCGATCAGCGCGACGCTGTCCTCGTACGGCTCCGCACGGTAGACGAGGTGGAGCGCGGTGATCGCCTCGAGCATCCGCGCGCCCGCGCCGGGCTCGTCCACGCCCTCGCGTTGCCGGACGAGCTCGTCGAGCTCACCGAGCAGCCCGGCGCCCCACTGCACGGCGACGGCCTGCTGCGCCTCCAGCCGCCGGCGCACGTCGAGCAGCTCCGGCGGCAGCTCGGCCATCGCCTGGCCCGCGACCGCGTACGACTCGTCGGGCGCGGTCGTGAACGTCAGCACCTGGGTGAGCATCACCGCCGTCTGCGCGCGCGCGACGGGATCCTCCATCTCCTCGTACGCGGCGCGTAGGTGCCCGGCGGCCGCGCGCCCGTCGACGAGCGTCTCTGCGAGGCCGAGGTCGAGCAGGATCGCGGCCCGGCGCTCGGGCGCCGGCGGCTCGGCGAGCGCGCGCTCGAACAGGCCGATCGCCGAGTCGGGCGCGCCGCGGGCGAACGCCGCGCGACCCGCGTCGTGCAGCAGCGCCGCGACCTCCGGCTCGCCGCGCGGCGGGACGCTCAGCAGCTGGGCGGCGACCTGGTTGGCCGGCGCGCCCAGCGCGCGCAGCCCGGCGACGGCGCGCGCGTGCCACAGCGCTCGCTCGCCGTGCGGCATCTCGCGGTAGACGGCGTCGCGCACGAGCGCGTGCACGAACCCGAGCGGCGGCTCGGGGCGCAGGATCTCGGCGCGGGCGAGCGCGCCCGCGGCGCGGGCAACGGCCTCCTCGTCGACCGCGGCGAGCGCGGCCACGGCGGCGAGGCTCGCGCCCTCGCCGAGCACCGCGACGGCGCGCGCGACGGCCAGCGCCTCCGGAGGCTGGCGCGCGAGCCGCACCAGCACCGTGCGCGCGACCGCAGCCGGGCCGATCTCCCGCACGATCCCGGCGCTCGCCGCGTCGCCCCGCACGCCCTCGGCCTCCAGCGCGCGGAGGAGCTGGCGCACGAGCAGCGGGTTGCCGCCGGTCGCGGTGTGCACCGCGGCGCAGAACGCGTCGGCCGCCTCGCCGCCGAGCGCGGCGTGGACGAGCGAGCGCACCGCGGCGTCCGTGAGCGGGCCGGGGCGGACCGGGCTCGTCGCGAGGTCGTTGGCGATCTCGCTCAGCAGCGCGGGGTCCGAGCCGGGCTCCGTCGTGCGCAGTGTGACGGCGAGCAGCACCGGCAGGCCCTCGAGGCGCCGCGTGACGTAGGCGAGGAAGCGGAGCGACGGCCGGTCGCACCAGTGCAGGTCGTCGACGGCGAGCACGAGCGGGCGGTCCGCCGCGAGGTTGAGCATCAGCCAGAAGAGCCCGTGCAGTGTCGCGAACGATGCGTCCCCGCCGTCCGCGGCCGGCTGCGGATCGAGCGACTCGAACACCGGCCGCGCGGCGCTCGCCGCGCCGGCCAGCGCCCGCTCGCGCACCGCGGGATCGGCGAGCGCGGCCTCGAAGAGCTGGCGCACGACGCCGTACGGGAACTCGCGCTCGAGCTCGGAGCTGCGGGCGGTCAGCGTCGGCGCGCCGGCCGCCTCGCCGCGCCGGCGCGCGAGCAGGAGCAGCCGGCTCTTGCCGATCCCGGCCGGCCCCTCGATCAACGCGACGCGGCCGTCGCCGGCGAGCGCGCCGTCGAGCAGCGCCTCCAGCGCGCGCACCTCACGCTCGCGCTCGACGAGATCCGCTTCGTCCGCGACGGGAATGGCAGCCATGCCGCTCCGGATCCTAGACCGACCGGGGCGCGCTGTCGCCGCCGCGAACGGTCAGGTCGCCCGGCGTCCCATCCGCGCGTCGAGCTCGGCGGCCATCGCCGAGCTCGCGAAGTGGCCCTTGCGCGCGAGCCGGCGCATCTGCCGTTCGCCCGCCCGGTCGACCAGCGCGCGCGGCAGGCGGCGCACGATCGCGTAGGCGAACGCGCCGGAGCGCGTCGTCGCCAGGTCCCGCGCGGGCGGCCCGAGCGCCGCGCGGACGAGCGTGCGCGCCGCGTCGGAGAGCCGCTCCGCCGGCACTGCGCCCTCGAGGCCGACGCCACGCTCGCGCGCCGCGTCGTGGATCGCGGTGCGGATGTAGCCGGGGTAGACGGTGGTCACGGTGATCTCGTCGCCGTGCTCGATCCGCAGCGCGTCGGAGTACCCGACGAGCCCGCGCTTGCTCATGCAGTACGCGGTCGCGAACGGGACCGTGACGTGGGCGAGGCCGGAGGCGACGTTGACGACGCGCCCGCCCGCCGCCCGCAGCGCCGGCAGCGCCGCCGCGGTCACGCGCCAGGGTCCGAGCAGGTTGACGTCGACCACGGCCAGCGCGTCGGCGTCGGGCGCCTCACCGGCCCGCTGCGGTACGCCGATGCCCGCGTTGTTGATCAGCACGTCGAGGCCGCCGAGCCGCTCGATCGCCGCCGCCACGGCGCGGTCGACCGACGACTGGTCGCGCACGTCGCACGCGAGCACGTCGGCGGCGCGATCCTCCTCCAGGTCGAGCCCGACCACGCGTGCGCCGCGGGCGCGCAGCGCGGCCGTCGCGGCGGCGCCGATCCCGCCGGACGCGCCGGTCACGATCACCCGCGCGCTCACGCCGGAATCGCCACGCGGTCGGCGGCGGCCGCGCGCAGCGTGTGCTGGGCGGGGTCGAAGCGGCGCGTCCGCATCCGGAAGCGCCACGTCCAGTCCGGCCACAGCGTCGGGTTGCGGCCCGTGGGGTCGAGGTACCAGCTCGAGCAGCCGGTGTTCCACACGGTGCCTCCCAGCTTCGCGTCGAGCTCGCGGTTGTAGGCCTGCTGCACCTCGGGCTTGACCTCGGCGATCGCCGCGCCGCGCTCCTCCATCACCCGCAGCGCGTCCATCACGTGGTTGATCTGCGACTCGATCATGTACACCATCGAGCTGTGCCCCAGGCCGGTGTTGGGGCCGAGCAGCAGGAACAGGTTCGGGAAGCCGGCGACCGTGCAGCCGAGGTGCGCGCGCGCGCTGCCCTCCCAGGCGTCGACGAGCCGCCGGCCGTCGCGCCCGCGCACCCACTCGCCGACCGGCATGTCGGTGACGTGGAAGCCGGTGCCGAAGATGATCGTCTCGACCTCCCGCTCGCTCCCGTCGGCGGCGACGATCGAGCGCGGGCGCACTTCGCGGACCGCGCTCGTCACGAGCTCGACGTTGGGCTCGGCGAGCGCGGGATACCAGCGGTTCGACGGGAGGATGCGCTTGCAGCCGATCGTGTAGTCGGGCGTGACCTGCTCGAGCAGCGCGGGGTCGGAGATCTGGTCGCGCATGTGCCGCCGCGCGAGCCGCTCGGGGACGCTCATCAGCTTCGGGTGCTTGACGAACCCGAGCACCAGCAGCTCGCGGGCTCCGTACACGCCGGCGCGCACCGCCTTCTGCAACGCCGGCAGGCGGCGGTAGAGCCGTCGCTCGCGGTCCGTGATGCGGCGGTTCGTGTGCGGCATGACCCACGGCGCGGAGCGCTGGAACACGTGCAGCTTGGCGACCTTCGGCTGGATCGCGGGGACGAACTGGATCGCCGACGCCCCGGTGCCGACTGCGGCGACGCGCTCGCCCCTGACGTCGTGGTCGTGATCCCAGCGGGCGGAGTGGAAGACCGCGCCCTCGAACGTGTCCAGGCCGGGGAGGTCCGGGATGCGGGGCTCGGTCAGCGGCCCCATCCCGGCGATCAGCACGCGCGCGCTGATCGGACCGGCGGACGTCTGCACCGTCCAGCGCCCGGCGTCGTCGTCCCACGCCGCCTCGGTGACGGTCGTGCCGAGCCGGATCGAGCGGTAGAGGTCGTAGCGCTCCGCGCAGCGCTGCAGGTAGGCGCGGATCTCTGGCTGGGGCGAGTACGTCTGGCTCCACTCCGGGTTCGGCGCGAACGAGAACGAGTAGAGGTGCGAGGGGACGTCGCAGGCGCAGCCGGGGTACGTGTTCGCCCACCACGTGCCGCCGACGTCGTCGTGGCGCTCGAGCACGACGAAGTCCTCGATCCCCCGCTGCCGCAGGCGGATCGCCGTGCCGAGGCCGGAGAACCCGGCGCCGATGATCGCGATGTCGACGACGGTGCGTGGGTGCTCGCTCATGGCGCGTTACATTACCGTAACTTACGCATCTGTAACATCGGTGTGCGCGATGTCACGCCGGACTCCCAGCCGCCTGCCCGCGGCAATGCGGCGAGAGCAGCTGCTCGACGTCACGAAGGCGATCGTGGCCGAACGCGGCTTCCACGCGGTCTCGATCGAGGCGGTCGCGCGCGCGGCCGGCGTCTCGCGGCCGATCGTGTACGGGCACTTCGACGACCTCAACGGGCTGCTCGAGGCGCTGGTCCTGCGCGAGAGCGCGCGGGCGCTCGAGCAGCTCACCGCCGTCCTGCCCGGCGACCTGACGGCCGGCGACCCGCGCGCGCTGCTGCTCGCCGGGCTGCGCGGCTACCTGGAGGCGGTGCGCGACGATCCGGACACGTGGCGGCTCGTGCTGATGCCGCCCGAGGGCGCGCCCGCGCTGCTGCGCAACCTGCTCGGGCGCGGGCGCGCCGCGGTGCTGGCGCACCTGGCCGACGCGGCACGGCCGGGGCTGGGCTCCGGCGGGCCGTCGCCGGACCCGGAGATGACCGCGCGGACGCTCTCGGCGGTGGCTGACGAGGGGGCGCGTCTGCTGCTGACCGATCCCGAGCGCTACCCGGTCGAGCGGATGCTCGCGCACGCGAAGTGGGTGCTCGACCAGCTCGGCCCGAGCTAAGGGCCCGTCCAAGAAGTCGGCACGACCGACTGTTCTTGGACGGACCCTAACCGGCCTCGGCGGTGGCGAGCCGCGGCCGCCGGCGCGCGTGCTCGCGGCGGCGCCGCGCGTGCTCGCGCCGCCGAGCCCAGCGGAGCGCGGGACGCTCTACCGCGAACCAGCTCAGCGCGGACACCGGCAGCGACAGGGCGAGCGTCAGGCCGAGTGCCGCGGCCATGTCCGCAGGCCACTGGCCGCGCGCCCGCAGGTACATGATCGCCACGTAGTGCCACAGGTAGAGCGCGTACGAGATCGTCCCGAGCGCGCGCACCGGCGCGGCGACCAGCGCGCGGCTCCGCAGCGGCGCGCCGGCGACCGCGGCGACGACGAGCGCGAAGCCGAGCGCGGCCGGCAGGTCGCGCACGACCCGCAGCGGCGTCGACGGGTCCGCCGCCAGCGCATGCCATGCCGCGTCGCCGGCCACGAGCGCCGCGCCCGCCGCCATCAGCGCCACCCCCGCGCGGCGCGAGAGCCCGCGCCGGTGCAGCAGCACGGCGACCGCCATCCCCGCCGCGAACTCGCTCAGGTGGATCGGGAGCGTCGCGGTCGCCGTCCACGGCCAGCCGTGCGCGACGCTCAGCGCCGTATACGCGACGCCCGCGAGCGCGAGCCCGCCGCACAGTGCGAGCTGGGCGCCGCGGCGCGGTCCGGCGCGCAGCGCCAGGTAGCCCACGGCCGGCAGCGCCGCGTAGAAGGAGACCTCGACCGCCAGCGACCACATCGGCGGGTCGAGGTGCTTCGCGGTGTCGGCGAGGTAGTTCTGGCCGAACACGAGGAACACCGGCAGGTCTCCGCTCGTCGCGCGGAGCGGATGGTCGAGCCACGTCAGCAACGCGTACGAGCCGGCGAGCGCGAACCAGTACGCCGGCAGCACCCGCGCGGCGCGCCGCTGCGCGTACGCGCGGAGCCCCGGGAACGGGCGCTCGCCGTGCGCGGCCGCGAGGAACGGGCGGTACAGCAGGAAGCCCGACAGCACGAAGAACAGCACCACGCCGAGACGCAGCTCGTTGATCGCCATGTCTGGAGCGGTCCGCGGGTCGAAGCCGCCGTGCGCGTCGCCGTGATCGAACATCCACACGTGCAGGACGACGATCCCGAGCGCAGCGATTCCCCGCAGGCCGTCCAGCGCGCCGAGGCGCGCGGTCCCTTCCCGGCCCATGGTCCGGGGTCATTCCCGGAATTCGTCCCGATGATGCGCCGAATTCGCCCGCGCCACGATCCAGCGCACGAAGACGGGCGCGAGCGCGACCATCACGATCAGCCGCAGCCCCTGCGCGGCGAGGATGAACCCGGCGTTCGCGTTCGCGCCGAGCGCGACCGCCAGCACCGCATAGAGCCCGCCGGGCGTGGTGGCGAGGTAGGCGTCGCGGAACGAGACGTCGCTCGTGACGTCGAGCAGCACCGCGAGCACCCCGCACGCGGCGAGCACGCCGAGCACGGCGGCGATCACCGGCACCAGCAGGCGGCCGAGGAGCCGGATCGTGTCCACCGTGAACTTCAACCCGACCTGCAGGCCGATCAGCGAGAACGCCAGCTCTCGCACGAGCGGCGGGACCTCGAACTCGCCGCCCGGCACGCCGAGCGACACGATCGCAGCGAACACCATCGGCCCGAGCAGCGACGCGGCGGGGAACCGCACCGCGGCGCTCAGCGCCACGCCGGCGCCGCCGGTGGCCAGCAGCAGCACCCAGCCGCGCCCGTCGCCGAGGACCGGCTCCGCGGCGGTCGCCGCATGCGTGGATTCGCCCGGGAACGCGATCGCCACCAGCAGCGGCGTGAGCAGCACGATCACCAGCACCCGCAGGTACTGCATGAACGCGACGAGCCGGTCATCGGCGCCCAGCTCGCCGGAGATGCCGACGATCCCCGATGCGCCGCCGGCCACCATGCCGAGCGTGGCGGTCGGGAGGTCGAGCGACGTGACGCGCGCGAGCACCGCACCGGCGCCGAGCGAGATCGCCAGCGTCGCCGCGGTCACGAGCGCGAGCGGCAGCCAGCTATCGCCGATCGCGTCGAGCGAGGAGGAGTCGAGCAGCGTGCCGAGCACGACGCCCGCCACCGCGAGCGCGCCGGTGAACGCCCGCTGCGGGATCGCCAGCCGGTCGGGCACGAGCAGCGCGGCGGCGATGCCGACGAGCAGCCCGCCGAACAGGTACGACGACGGGAGCCCGGCCGCCCCGAGGGCCCAGCCGGTCGCGGCGGTCGCCGCCGCGACCGGACCCCAGCGCGCGGCCGCGGGCACGATCGTCAGGCGACCGCTGAGCAGACGCTGGTCGTGCCCTTCATCGAGCCCATGTTGTCACGGGTGACGTGGTTCACCCCGCGGCGGTAGCCGGTAGCCGCGCCCGCACCTACAATCCGGTCAGCCGATCCGGCACGGACGCCATGCAGATCCTCGCTCCCTCCGCTCTTCCCGCGCGCGACCAGCGCGACCTCCTGCGCACGATCGCGGAGGGGACCGCCGGGTCCGTCGGCGACGCGTTCCTGCGCTCGCTCTCACGCTGCCTCGCCGCCGCGTTCGCGGCCGACGTCGCGTACGTCGCCGAGACCGAGGACCGCGATCCGCCGACCCGCGCGCGCATCCTCGCCTGCTGGCCCGGCGCCGAGATCCTGCCGGAGGGCTACGAGTACGACCTGGCCGATACGCCGTGCGAGGCGATCGGGCAGTGCGAGGTGATCAGCTACCCGACCGGCACCGTCGGCCGCTTCCCGCGCGACGGCTTCCTCGCGCGACACGGGCTGGAGGGCTACCTCGCGGTCCCGATGCACGGCGCCGCGGGGCGCCTGGTCGGCTACGTCTGCGTGCTCTCGCGCGCGCGGCTCGACGCGGGGGAGGAGGAGCTCGCGGTGCTGCGCATCTTCGCCGCGCGCGCCGCCGCCGAGCTGGAGCGCCGGCGGCACGAGGCCGCCCTGCGCGCACGCGAGGTCGAGGTCACCGCGTCACGCACGCGGCTCCTGCACGCGGCCGACGAGGAGCGGCGCCGGATCGGGCGCGACCTGCACGACGGCGCGCAGCAGCGGCTGGTCGTGCTCGGCCAGTGCCTCGACCTCGCGCTCCGCGCGGCCCAGCGGTCGCCCGAGGAGGCCGCGCGCCTGATCGCCGCCGCGCGCGAGCACGCCTCGCTGGCGGGGCGCGAGCTGCGCGAGCTCTCGCGCGGCCTGCACCCGGCAGGTCTGAACGCGCACGGGCTCGGTTCGGCGCTGCGCTCGCTCGGGCTGAACTCGCCCGTGCCGCTGCGGATCGAGGCGGTGCCCGACCAGCGGCTCCCCGCTCCCGTCGAGGTCACCGTCTACTACCTCGTCGCCGAGGCGCTCTCGAACGCGGTCAAGCACGCCGGCGCGACCGAGGTGCGCGTCGATCTCCAGCGCCGCGGGCCGGTGCTGCACGCCGAGATCGCCGACGACGGCGCCGGGGGCGCGCAGGCCGGGGCCGCCGGCACCGGGCTGCCCGGGCTCGTCGACCGGCTGGAGGCGCTCGGCGGCCGGCTGGACGTCGAGAGCGCGCCGGGCGCCGGCACGCGGCTGCGCGCCTCGATCCCGCTCGCACCATGGCGTGACGGACGCGAGCCGTTCATCGAGTTCGGCTACGAGGGCGACGGCGGCCAGGGCGAGCGCTCGATCGCCCAGATCCTCGAGGGTCGCAAGACCGTGTCGGTGTCGCTCGCCCGCGAGTGGGACCTGGAGGGCGGGCCGCCGAAGATCGGCCAGCGGATCCCGATCACCGACCACCACGGCGACCGCCGCGCGCTGGTCGAGGTCACCCGCGTCGCCGTGCTCCCGTTCGGGCAGATCGACGGCGCGGTCGTCAGCGCCGAGACCGCGGGCGGCGCGAGCCTCGACGAGTGGATGGCGAGCCACCGCGCGTTCTACGCGGGCTGCCGCGACGAGGTCGCGCTGCTGCTCGGCGAGCCCGGCTGGCGCCTGACCGACGCGGAGCCGATGGTCGTCACGTCGTTCCGGCTCCGCTAGACGCGGTCCGCGAGCACCTGGTAGATCGACGTGAAGCCGGTCTCGAAGCCGCGCCGGGCGCCGCGCAGGTAGACCTCCCAGACGCGCATGCGCTCCGGTCCCGCGATCCGCTCCGCCTCGTCGTGGTTGGACTCCAGCCGGCGCAGCCACTCGCGCAGCGTCCGCGCGTAGTCGAGCCGGAAGCCCTCGACGTGGCGCGTCTCGAAGCCGGTCTTCTCGAGCGCCGCCTGCACGCGCGAGAGGTGGAGCGGGGCGGCGTCGGGGAACACGTAGCGCTCGGAGAACGGTCCCGCCTCCGGCTCGCCGTAGCGCAGCCGCGAGATGCCGTGGTTGAGCAGCCGGCCGCCGGGCTCGAGCAGGCGCGCCAGCGTGCCGGCGTAGGCGTCGATGTTCGAGACGCCGACGTGCTCGACCATGCCGATCGAGGCGATCGCGTCGAAGCGCTCGCCGGCCAGCTCGCGGTAGTCCATCACGCGGATGTCGACGCGGTCGGCGACGCCCTCTTCTTCCGCGCGCCGGCGCGCGCGCTCCGCCTGCGGCTCCGAGAGCGTGATGCCGGTCACGTGCACGCCGTGGCGCTTGGCGGCGTGGACCGGGAACGCGCCCCAGCCGCAGCCGACGTCGAGGACCCGCTCGCCCTCCTTCAGCGCCAGCTTCGTGCAGACGAGCTCGCGCTTGGTGTCCTGCGCCTCCTCGAGCGTCTTGGCGCCGCGCGACCAGACCGCGCACGAGTACGTCATCGACTCGTCGAGGAAGAGCGCGAAGAAGTCGTTGCCGACGTCGTAGTGATAGGTGACCGCGCGCCGGTCGCGGATGATCGAGTGGCGCCGGCCCTGCGGGCGCAGCTCGACCGCCGGGACGCGCGGGACCTCGGTCAGCGCGCCGGCGCGCACGGCGGCGGCCGCCAGACGCGCCTTCGACTTCGCGTCGATCGGCGGCGGGGTGTAGTCGTCGAGCAGCTCGAGCACGCGGTCGATGTCGTCGACCGCGAGCGCGCCGGACACGTAGGCGCGGCCGAGCCCGAGCTGGCCGGGCGAGCGCAGCATGTGGCCGAGCGCCACCGGCGAGCGGACCGAGAACACGGGCCCGTCAGCGGTCGTGGACGCGACCTCGGTCCCGTCCCACAACTCGATGCGGAACGGCCGCTCG
>DATHJG010001079.1:0-3766 GCA_035489875.1 Solirubrobacteraceae bacterium
AGCCGTCCAGCCCGATCGAGCGGACGATCGCGGCGGAGTCCGGCGCGACCGGCAGCGCGTCGACGCGCTGGTTGGTCGAGAAGTCGGCGGGGAACAGCGGGCAGCCGGCGATCGTGGCGGCCGCCGCCGCGGCCAGCGAGGCGAGCATCAGGCGTGTTCTATCGGCCGGCGGGCTCGGGTGCGCGAGCGACGGCGCGCGCGCCCGGCAGCGTGAACGTGACTGCGAGCCCGCCGCCGGGCGCCAGGACGGCCGCGACGCTGCCCCCGTGGCGCTCGGCGACCTGCTTGACGATCGCCAGCCCGAGGCCCGAGCCGGTCTGCGCGCGCGCATTGGTGGCGCGGAAGAAGCGGTCGAAGATGTGCGGCAGCTCGTCCGCCGGCACGCCGGGGCCGTAGTCGCGCACGGTGAGCGCGCCGCCGCGCAGCGTGACGTCCACGTCGCCGCCGTCGGGCGAGTACTTCGCCGCGTTGTCGAGCAGGTTGTTGACCGCACGGCCCAGGCGGTCGCCGACGGCGTCGACCGCGACCGGTTCGAGGTCGGTCGAGAAGCGGATGTGCGGCGCGTGCCGGCGCGCGCGCTCCACCGCCTCGGCGACGAGCGCGTCGAGGCGCACGTCGTGGACCTCGGCGGCGGGCTGGTCGCCGCGCGCGAGCTCGATGAGGTCGGCGACGAGCGCGGTCAGCTCCTCGGTCTGGTCCACTACGTCCGCCAGCAGCATCCGGCGCTGCGCCGGCGCGAGGTCCTCCTGCTCCAGCAGCAGCTCGGCGTTCGTGCGGAGCGCGGTGACCGGCGTGCGGAGCTCGTGCGACGCGTCGGCCACGAGCTGGCGCTGGGCGGCCTGGGAGCCCTCCAGCCGGTCGAGCACGGCGACGAAGCGGTCCGCGGCGCGGCGGCCGAGCAGCGCCGCGAAGCCGATGCCGACGAGGCACAGCAGCGCGAGCACGAGCCGCAGGCGCGCGAGCACGCGGTCGACGCCCGCGAGGCTGCGGCCGAGCATCACGGCGCCGCCGCCCACGATCGGCGCGGTGAGCACGCGCACGTGGTCGCTGCCGCCGCCGGCGTCGCTCGCGCGATCCGTGCGCCGGTCGCTCAGCCGCGACCCCGCCGTGCCGACGGCGATCGCGCGATCGGCGTCGGTCACCGGCAGCGTCCCCTGACCCAGCATGGCCTGGACCTGCCCCGAGGCCTCGAGGAGCTGCGTGTACGGCGCGGGCCCGCCGGCGCGCGCGGGCGGCGCGGGCACGTCGCCGAGCGGTCCGCCGGGGCCGTCCCGTCTGCGCATCCCGAGGCCCGGGCGCGCGCGGTCGATGAGGCCCGTCTGCGCGCGCAGCTGGTCATCGACCTGACCGCGCAGCTCGTCCCGCATCACGAGGTAGCACGCGAGCGCGGCGACCACGACGACGCCGGCCACGACCAGCGTGGTGGTGAGCGCGAGTCGCCACCGCAGCCCCATTCACTCCTCCCGCAGCACGTACCCGATCCCGCGCACGGTGTGCAGCAGCCGCGGCTCCCCGCCGGCCTCCGTCTTGCGGCGCAGGTAGCCGACGTAGACGCCGAGCGCGTTGGAGCTCGCGCCGAAGTCGTAGCCCCACACGCGCTCGAAGATCGCCGAGCGGGTGAGCACCTGGCGCGGGTGCTCGAGGAACAGCTCGAGCAGCGCGAACTCGGTGCGGGAGAGCTCGATCCGCCGGCCGCCGCGCCGGACCTCGCGGGCGCCGGGGTCCAGCTCCAGGTCCGCGAAGCGGCGCGGACCGGCGCCCGGGTCGGTGCGCCGCAGCAGCGCGCGCAGCCGCGCCTTGAGCTCCTTGAGCGCGAACGGCTTGACGAGGTAGTCGTCGGCGCCGGCGTCCAGCCCGGCGACGCGATCGTCGACCGCGTCGCGGGCGGTGAGCATCAGGACCGGCGTGCGGTCGCCCGCCGAGCGCAGCCGCCGGCACACCTCCAGCCCGTCGACGCCGGGCATCGCGACGTCGAGCACGATCGCGTCGACGCTGTGCTCGACGAGGTGGTCGAGCGCCGCTCGCCCGTCCTCCGCGACCCGCACCTCGTAGTGGTCGAGCTCGAGCGCGCGCTCGAGCGCGCCGCGCACGCTCGGCTCGTCGTCGACGACCAGGACCTTCATGCCGCGGGACTCTAGGTCGGGCTGATGTGGGAAGCGTAAGAGCGGACCGGGATTCGTTCGCTGACCAAACGAAACAGTGGGGGGTTGACAGCCGGAAACGGGCCTGGCTATAGTCCGCTGCGGTTGCGATACCGCGACTCAGAGGGGGTCGCAGCAGCCGCCTGAGGGAGTCGATCATGGGCATGAGGGTCGTCTGCGACGGCGCGTGCCGCCGACGCATCACGTGCTGCTTGACGGTCGCCGCATTGCTGGGCGCGGGGTCCTCGGCGCTGACCGCGGACGCCGCCCATGCCGTCGCGCCGACGCCCAGCTACAAGCCTATGCCTATGGGGAGCTTTGGCGGCCCGGGGACCGGCGACGGCCAGTTCACGGCACCGACGGGCATCGCCGTGGAGCCGGGCACGGGCAACATCGTGGTCGCGGACTCCGGGAACAACCGCGTGCAGGTCTTCGCCCCGGGGCCGACGCCGACGTTCCTGACGTCCTTCGGCCAGACCGGGGGCCAGACCGAGAAGCTCCAGGCACCGTTCGGGGTCGCGATCGATCAGGACCTCGGAGCGATCTACGTGAGCGACTCCGGCAACAACCGGATCGTCCGCTACACGTCCGACGGCCTGCCGACGCCGACCTACACGCGCGACCTGATGTTCTCCGGCCCGACGCTGGGCCTGGGCCCCGAGCAGATCGGCAGCTTCGCGAGCCCGATCGCCATCGACCCGACGACGCACGACCTGCTCGTCGCCGATACCGGGAACCGGCGCGTGAGCCGCTACACGTCGGCGGGGGCCTTCGTGCGGTCGTTCGACGGCGCCGACACGGCCGGCGGCCCGTTCGTCAACCTGTTCGACGTCGCGGTGAGCGCCGCAGGGATCACGTACGTGGTCGAGGCGTTCGACGACCCCGTGCTGGGCTCCGGCGCGCGCGCCGAGACCTTCAACGCGGCGGGCTCCTCGCTCGGCCGCCTCGGGATCCCGTTCGAGGCGCCGCTCACCTCGCCCCGTGCGGTCGTCGTCGACCCGGTGACCGGACAGGTGGTGGCAGCCGCCAACTCGTCCTACCTGGAGAGTCCGAAGCGCTACTCCCTGTTCGCCGGTGGGCCGCGTCCGATCGCCCAGATCGACTTCCCGCCCACCTTCGTCTCAGCGACGGTGCGGCTCGCCGTCGACGGCGGGGGCTCCGGACGGCTGTACGGGCTCACCGACGGCCTGTTCGGATTCGGCGGCCCCGGCGTCCAGGTCCTCGATCCCTATCCGATCCCGGGCGCCGAGTTCGGCGAGGCGAGCGCCGCCGCGACCACGGCGCACCTCACAGGGACCGTGGCGCCGGGCGGCGTCGACGCGAACGCGCGCTTCGAGTACTCCAAGGACGGCGCGAGCTGGACGCCGACGACACCCGACCAGCCCGTCTCAGGGTCCGGCGAGGTCCCGGTCGCCGCCGACCCGACGGGCCTCGAGCCGAACACCCGCTACTTCGTGCGCCTGGTCGCCGCGAACGACCCGTACACCGGCACCTCGGCGTCGGCATCGTTCACGACGACGACCGTGCCGCCGGGAGTCACGACGGGCCGGGTCTCGGATCGCGCCACCAACAGCGCGACGCTCAACGGGGAGATCGTCCCGTACGGCCTCCAGACGACGTACCAC
>DATHJG010001080.1:0-10091 GCA_035489875.1 Solirubrobacteraceae bacterium
GGGCGCGCCTGCGGTGCGCTCGTCAATCATGTTCTTGACAAATCCGATTGAGAAAGAAAGGATTGTGGGTGGTTGCACTATACCCATCGCGTTGCCCTTGATGCAACGCACCGGTCAGGAGATGTCTCGATGTACCGAACCCTCTGGAGAAGCCTCGTCGCCGCGCTCGTCCTGGCGCTCTGCCTCGGCGCCGCCGCATGCGGCGACTCCGGCGACGAATCCGCGGCGAGCGGCGGCGACGGGGGCACGGTCGATCTGAAGGTCGGGCAGTTCTCCTGGACCGCCGCGGCGGTCCAGGTCCAGATCCTCGCCGCGATCGCCGCCGAGCATCCCGAGCTCGGTGTCGGGAAGATCGAGCCGGTGCAGCTCGACCCCGCCGCGGGCTGGGTCGGCATCCAGCGCGGCGACGTCGACCTGCTCACCGAAGTCAACCTGCCGAACCAGCAGCTGTTCGCCGACAAGGCCGCCCAGGACGTCGACCTCGCGAGCAAGGTCTACGACGCCGCCGTCCAGGCGTGGTTCGTCCCGCGCTACGCCGTCGAGGGCGCGGACGCGCCGCTGGCCGGGCTGAAGAGCATCGACCAGCTCGACGACTACAAGTCCCAACTCGCCGACACGCTCTACGACGGCGACGCGGGCTGGATCACCACGCAGCAGAACGCGAAGCGCCTGGCGGCGTACGGCCTCGACTACAAGCACGCGAAGTCGAGCGAGGCGGCGCTGATCGCCCAGGTCAAGCGCGCGTTCTCCCGGCAGGAGCCGCTCCTCTTCTTCTTCTACCGGCCGCACTGGCTGGTCAAGCAGTTCGACGTCGTCCAGCTCGAGGAGCCCGCGCCGTACGCCGACGGCTGCTTCGAGGGCGGCAACGACCGGTGCGCGATCCCGGCGCAGGCCTCGTGGATCGCCGCTCGCAAGGACCTCGCCGAGCGCGCGCCGAAGTTCGCCGCGCTGGTCGAGCGCGTGAAGATCCCGCTCGAGGAGATCGAGGCGCTGCTCGACGAGGTCGACAGCAAGAAGCGCGACCCGGCCGACGTCGCCAAGGCGTGGGTCGACGACCACCGGACCGAGATCACCGCGTGGATCGGCTGATCGAGGCCGAGTCGCTGGCCAAGACGTACCCGGGCGGCACCGTGGCCGTCCGGGACGTCAGCATCTCCGTGCGCCGGGGCGAGCTGTACATGCTCATGGGCCTCTCCGGCTCGGGGAAGTCGACCGTGCTGCGGATGCTCAACCGGCTGGTGGAGCCGACGTCCGGCACGGTCCGCCTCGACGGGCGCGACCTTGCCGCGCTGGACGACCGCGAGCTGCGCGACGTGCGCAACCGCCGCATGGCGATGGTCTTCCAGCACTTCGCGCTGCTGCCGCACAAGAGCGTGCGCGACAACGCCGGCTACGGGCTGCGGATCCGCGGCGCGCCCGAGCCCGAGCGCGACGAGGCCGCCCAGCGCGCGCTCGCGCAGGTCGGGCTCGACCGGTGGGGCGACCGGCGCCCCGACGAGCTGTCGGGCGGGATGCGCCAGCGCGTCGGGCTTGCGCGTGCGCTGGCCACCGGAGCCGACATCCTGCTGATGGACGAGCCGTTCTCGGCGCTCGACCCCCTGATCCGGCGCGAGATGCAGGACCTGCTCCTGCGCCTGCGCGACGAGATCGACCGGACGATCGTGTTCGTGACCCACGATCTCGGGGAGGCCGTCCGGCTCGGTGACCGCGTCACGCTGCTCGGCGACGGAAGGGTCGCCCAGACGGGCGCGCCGCGGGAGATCCTCGAGTCGCCGGCCGACGACTACGTCGCGCGGTTCGTGGCCGCCGAGCGCGGGGTGGCGCTCTGATGCCGGAGATCGACCTCGCGACCCCGGCGAACGACGCCGTCGAATGGCTGCTCGACCACTTCGGCTGGCTCTTCGACGCGATCGGCTCGGTCGCCGCCGACGTCGTGGGCTGGATCGAGTCGGCGCTGACCTGGCCGCCCCCGCTCGTCGTCATCGTCGCGCTGACGCTCGTCCCGGTCGTCCTACGCCGCTGGGGCATCGCGATCTTCGCCGCCCTCGCGTTCTCGCTCGTCGACGCGATGCAGCTCTGGACCGAGACGATGCAATCGCTCGCGGTCGTCCTGGTGGCGACCGCCGTCGCCATCGCCGTCGGCGTCCCCCTGGGCATCTGGGCCGCGCGCCGGCGCCTGGTGTCCCTGCTCGTGCGGCCGCTGCTCGACCTGATGCAGACGACGCCCCCGTTCGTCTATCTCATCCCCGCCGTGTTCTTCTTCGGCGTCGGCGTCGTGCCCGGCGTGGTGGCCACCGCGGTGTTCGCGCTTGCGCCGGCGGTGCGCCTGACCGAGCTGGGCATCCGCCAGGTCGATCGCGAGATCGTGGAGGCCGCGGAGGCGTTCGGCGCGCCGCCCGGCCGGGTGCTGCTCGACGTGCAGCTCCCGCTCGCGCTGCCTTCGATCATGGCCGGCATCAACCAGGTGATCATGCTCGCGCTGTCGATGGTCGTGGTCGCCGGCCTGGCCGGGGCCGAGGGGCTGGGAGCGGTCGTGACGAGCGCGGTGACCCAGCTCGACATCGGCGCCGGCTCGGAAGGCGGCCTCGCCGTGGTCGTCCTGGCGGTCTACCTGGACCGGGTCACCGGCGCGCTCGCGACCCCGGGACCGACGTTGGCGTCGGCGGTCCGCCGGCGTCCTCGGCCGGCCCCCAGCCCCGCGGGCTGACAGCGCCGGTGCTCAGACCGGCGACCCCCCGGTGCCCAGGATGCCCGCGACCGCCTGCTGGACCGTCTCGGCCGGGATCGCGAAGCCGACGCCGCTGTTGGCGCCCGACTCGGAGTAGATCTGCGCGTTGACGCCGACGACCTGCCCGTCCGCGTCGAGCAGCGGCCCGCCGGAGTTCCCGCTGTTGATCGCCGCGTCCGTCTGGATGGCGCCGGAGATCGTGCTGCCGTCGGGGGCCGTGATCTCACGCCCGAGCGCGCTCACGATCCCGGCGGTGACCGTCTCGCTGAAGCCGTAGGCGTTGCCGATCGCGACGACGTCCTGGCCGACCTCGACGCTGCCGGAGCCCGCGAACGTCAGCGGAGTCAGCATGTCGGCCGCGACGTCGACCTTGAGCACCGCGACGTCGCGCGACGCGTCCGCGCCGACGACCGTGGCGGTGGCCGTGGTGCCGTCGGCGAAGGTGACCTCGATGCTCTGGGCGCCGTCGATGACGTGCTGGTTGGTCACGATGTGGCCATCCTTGTCGATCACGAAGCCGGTGCCCTGGGCGGTGGTCTGCGACGGACGGCCGAACCCGCGCTGGGCCGTGCCGGTGGCCTTGATGTCGACCACGCCCTGCTTCGTCTGGTCGTAGACGGCCGTGACGTCCAGGTTCCCTGACGCGGTGGTGGATGCCGTTCGGGTTGTCGCACCGCCGACCGGCGTGGTCGCGGTCGCGGTGGTGGCGGGCGTGTCCGTTGCGAGCAGCGTGGCGGCGCCGGCGCCGCCGCCGGCCCCGAGTGCGAGCGTGCCTGCGACGAGTCCTGCGGTGAGGGAGCGACGTGTCATGCCTCCAGTCCACTCCGGGGACCTGAGCCTGTCGTGGGCGTCGCCTGAGAGGACGCCGAGAATCGGCGAGGCCCGGGGAACTCCCAGCGTTCTCTGACGAAACGCTTACGGGCCGGGCTCATGATTGAGCGCATGGCCACCGCCCGAGCCCTCCCGCGGGTCCACGTCGAACCCGTCATGGGCACGGTCGTCTCGCTCGACATCCGCGACCGCCACGCCGACCCGACCGCGGTCGAGGCCGCGATGGCCTGGTTGCACGACGTCGACCGGCGCTTCAGCACCTATCGCGCCGACAGCGAGATCCGGCGGCTGGACCGTGGCGACCTGGCGCTCGTCGACGCCTCGCCGGACGTGCGCTGGGTGCTGGACCGCTGCGCCGCCCTGCGCCGTGAGACCGACGGCTTCTTCGACGCGCTCGCCGGGGGCCGGCTCGACCCTTCGGCGCTGGTCAAGGGCTGGGCGGCTCAGCGCGCGGCGGACATCCTGAGCGCGGGCGGGGCGACCGACTTCTGCCTCAGCGCCGGCGGCGACGTCGTCACCCGGGGCAGCGCGCTTCCCGGGCGCTGGTGGCGCGTCGGCATCCAGCATCCGCACGATCGCAGCGCGATCGCAGCGCGGGTGCGGGCGCGCGATCTCGCGATCGCCACGTCGGGCGCGTACGAGCGCGGCGCGCACGTCGTGGACCCCGCAACCGGCGAGCCGCCCGGGGGAGTCCTCTCGGTGACGGTCACCGGCCCGGACCTCGGGACGGCCGACGCGTACAGCACGGCCGCGTTCGCGATGGGCGGCGACGGGCCGGACTGGACGCTGCGGCTCGACGGCTACGAGGCGATGACGATCCTGGCGGACGGCGCCGTGCTGCGCACGCCCGGCTTCCCGCTGCTCGAGGAGCGTGCGTGAGCGCAGGGCGGCTGTGGGCCGATCGGGAGCCCCAGGAGCCGTCGCCACCCGCCACTTCCCCGCCGACGGCGCTCGCCGCGCCGGTCGCCACCGGCCCCGCGATCCGCCGGCTGCCCGCGGGCCCGCGACCGTTCCTCGTCGACGGGCTCGCCGCCCTGGCCTGGTCGCCACGCGCGGCGGCCGCCTACACGCGCGCGAGAGCGCGCTGGCCCGGCAGAGCGCCGCGATCGACGCCGTCAGCGGCGCGACCATCACCAGCGCCAGCTACGGGGCCTCACTGCAGTCCGCGCTCGACAAGCTCGGCTTCGAGGCCGCCGACGGCTCGCGCGACAGCTCCACCATCCCCGACGTCGAGGAGCGCCGCGGCCGATTCGGCGGAGGACCGCCCGGCGAGCGCTTCCCCGGCTGAGGACCCTCGACGCGATCGGGAGCCTTGCTCACGCATCGTCCACATGTGCATGGGGCGTCGCGTCCGCTGGCCACTCCGAGCAGAGCTGCGCAAGCACGTTCTTGTAGGGCACCGGCTTGCCGGTGACGCCGTCGATCACAAGGCGACGTCCGAGCGGGCGATCGAGGTACACGTGCCACGGCCCCTCCCACGCCTCGCCTTCCACCCCGGTAGCTGACGTACACACCGTCGCGAAGACGACGACGGCTTCATCGTCCTCGGCGAGCACGATGTCGTCGACGTGCTCGTCGCCGCGTAGGACGAAGCGCAGTTGAAGCCGGCCGGGTTCCCGTTCCATGTGGCCGACGCAGCGCCGCGGCATGAGGCTGCGTGGAAGGTCTCCGACGATCTCGACGTCGACGCCGGCGCCGAGCTCCTGCGCGACGACGCGCTCGACCCGCTCGCGTCCCGTTCCCGTGACGACGACCCGCGGAAGCCGCCCCTCCAAGTCGGACTCGAGCACGGTGACACCCGCTCGGAGTAGCCCGGTCCGCTGTTCGTCCCGGATGTCGGGTGAGTTCTTCGGCATGCGATGGACCGTCGCATGCGATCGCGAGCGAAGCCCGGTGCGGCACAGAATCGGCACACAGTCCTGATCGAAATGACGCAGCGCGCATTGGGTCAGCCGCAGCCGCTGAGCGGCGGCGGGCGCTAGGCCGCGGCGGGCAGCGCGCGGCCGCTCGCGGCGTCGCGGCGCATCGACAGCCCGGCCGTGGCGCAAGCGAGCGCGAGCAGGACGAACACCCAGCGCGCGCCGGCCCCCGCGAGGATCGCGCCGGCGAGCAGCGGCGCGACCGTCGCGCCCGCCGCCCACACGAGGTTGAGCATCCCCATCGTCGCGCCGATCGCCACGCCCGCGTTGCGCGCGCCGTGCGCGCCGAGGTCGTACGTGATCGTCGAGAGCGGCGCCTGGATGACGGCGCGCAGCAGCACGAACGCGAGGAGGCACGGCGTGGCGACGGCGACGACCGGCACCAGCGACGCCGCCGCGAGGAGCGCGAGGCCACCGGCCGCGACGCCGATGGTGACCGCTCGGGCGCCCGCCCGCACGGCGAGCGCGCTCGCCGCGACCCACACCAGGGCGCCCACGGCGAATACCGCGCCGATCTCGCTGCTGGAGAAGCCCGCACGGTCGAGCAGCAGCGGCACGATCAGCGGCACGAGCCCGCTGAGTACGCCGACGAGACCGATCAGCACCGTCGCGCTCCGCAGCGCCGGCTCTCGGCTGGCGGCGCGCGCGACCGCGGCGAACCCGGGCGCCGGAGCACGCTCCGGCGCTCCGGCCGGCGCGCCGGCCGCGAGCAGCGTGACGCCGGCGGCGGCGGCCGCGAGCACCCAGAACGGGAGCGAGCGTCCGACCGCGTCGCTCAGCACCCCCGACAGCGGCGGCCCGACGAGGTGGGCGGCGCCGCCGGCGGCGATCGTGGCGCCCACCGCCCACCGCGGCGCGTCCGGTCCGGCCAGCAGCGTCACGCCCGCCGTCCAGATCGCGGCGAAGCCGACGCCGAACAGCACGCGCCCGGCCAGGAACGTCGGGAAGTCGGCGGCGAGCGCCTGGACTGCGGCGGCGACCGCGATGAACGCGCCGGCCGCGAGCGAGACGCGCAGCGCGCCGACCCGCGCCGCCAGGAGCCCGGCCGGCACGGCGGCGGCGAGCGTGGCGAACGTCGCGAGCGACAGGATGACGCCCGTCTGCGCGGGCCCGAGCGCGAACGCGCGGCCGATCTCCGGGAGGAGCGGCGTGAGCATCGCCTGCCCGAGCTCGGCGCAGAAGACAAGACCGCAGACGGCGAGCACGCGGAGGGGCAGGCGGGACGGGGACACGCGACCGACGGTAGGCGCAGACGCCCTCCATTCCCACTACAGTTCTTTCCAAGACCGATGAACAACGCTAATGGGTTGATGCGAGCCGAGCTGCGCCATCTCGCCGCCCTCGACGCGGTGGTCGACGAGGGCTCGTTCGCGCGCGCCGCCGCCCGGCTCGGGTACACGCAGTCCGCGCTCAGCCAGCAGATCGGGGCGCTCGAGCGGATCGTCGGCATGCGGCTGCTCGAGCGGCGCACGGGGCGCAGCCCGCTCGGGCCGACGGAGGCCGGCGCGCTCCTGCTCCGCCATGCGGAGCGCATCGTCGCGTCGCTGCAGGCCGCCGACGCCGACCTCGAGGCGCTGCGCGAGGGCGCGACCGGCGCACTGCGCGTCGGCACGTTCCAGACCGTCGGCACCGGGGTCCTGCCGACCCTGCTCGCCCGCCTCGGGGTCGAGCACCCGGAGCTCGAGGTGTCGCTGGTCGAGGCGGTGCGGACGGAGCAGCTCATCGCGCTGGTGGAGACCGGCGGCGTCGACGTCTCGTTCGTCGTGCTGCCGGCCGGCGCGGAGCCGCTGGAGATCGAGGCGGTGATGGACGACCCATGGATGCTCGTGGTGCCGGCCGGATCGCCGCTGGCCGGCCGGACCTCGCCCGTCGCGCCGCGCGAGCTGGCCGACCTCACGCTCGTGGCCTACAAGTACGCGCTGCCGTACAGCCCGGAGGATCACCTGCAGATCCTCGGCGTCGAGCCGCGCGTGCTGCTGCGGTCCGACGAGACCGCGACCGTGCTCGGGCTCGTCGCCGCCGGCGTCGCCAGCGCGATCCTCCCGTGGCTGGTCGTCGACCCCGCCGATCCGCGCATCAGCGTCGCCCGCATCGACCACCTGCTGCCGCCCCGCCGGATCGGGCTCGTCTGGCACCGCGACCGCTACCACTCGACCGTGTTCCACCAGTTCGTCAGGGTCGCCAGAGACGTGTGCGCCGAGCTCTCCGCGCAGGCGCGCACGCGTTGACGTCCGGGAGCGTCAGGCGTCGAAGCGAGTCGCACCGTACGCTGACCGCATGACGAAGCAGCAAGCCGCGGAAGGCGTGCGGCCGCGCGTCCGTGCCGTGGTCGTCGACCCTGCGGCGCCTGAAGGCATGCGCCTCGGCGCGGTTCCGGAGCCGGTCGCCGACCCCGGTCAGGTCGTCGTCGACGTGCACCACGTCTCGCTGAACCGCGGCGACCTCAACGATGCGACGTCAGGCCGCCTCGAACCCGGGGCGGTGCTCGGATCGGACGCCGCGGGCATCGTCGTGCGCGCCGCTTCCGACGGGCGCGGTCCGGCGCCCGGGACCCGCGTCGTGGCCCTTGCGCGCGGTGCGTTCGCCGAGCGGATCGCCGTCGACGTCGACGACGTCGCCGACGTGCCGGCCGCCGTCGAGCTGGACGCCGCGGCCGCGCTCCCCGTGGCCGGCCTCGCAGCGATCCAGGCGCTCCGGGCCGGCGGGCTCGCGAGCGGCAAGCGCGTGCTCGTCACCGGGGCCTCGGGCGGGGTCGGGCGCTTCGCGGTGGCCATCGCCGCGTCCGCCGGTGCGCACGTGATCGCGTCGGTCGGCTCGGCGGCGAGAGGAGCGGGACTGGCGCGGATCGGCGCGGCCGAGGTGGTCGTCGGTCTCGACGACGTGCGGGAGCCGGTCGATCTGATCGTCGACAACGTCGGCGGACCGCAGCTCGTCGGCGCCTGGCAGCGCCTCGCCGCGGGAGGCGATCTCCAGAGCGTCGGGTGGACGTCGGGCGAGCCGGCGGCGTTCCCGCCCTACTCGACCATCGGCCCGCCGCGCACGCTCTCCTCGTTCCTCATCCAGGGCCCCGTCGGTGCGGACCTCTCCGAGCTCGTGGAACTCGTCGCCGCCGGACGGCTCCGGCCCGAGATCGGCTGGCGCGGATCGCTCGAGCGCGTCCGCGAGGCCGCCGGCGAGATCCGCGCCCGGCGCGTCGACGGCAAGGCGATCCTCGACGCCCGCTGAGGGGTGCGCCGCGCCGCGCCGCCTATGCCATAGCAAACGTCATACATGCCGCTTGACATGCTCGGCGGACCGGATAGGCGAGGCTCAGAACGGTAGTCCGTGGAGCCGATCCTCGATGATGACCAACCACGGCACGGTCGTGGTCCGCGAGCTGCTTGGCGACGATCTCGTGCATCGCGAGGTGCAGCCGCGGGTTCATCTCCTGGCCGCCGACGACCACCGTCTCCTCGCCGGTGTCGAGGTCGGGATGCGCCGCCGCCAGGAGAACCGAGCGGTCGTCCTCGTCGGCGGGATCGAGCCACTCGTGCACCAGGTCCTCGGGCGGCTGCTCGACCGGCGGGATTGCGAACGCCAGCCTGCGCGCGCGGTCGTCGTCGGGCATCGTCGCGTGCAGGTCCCGGTCGGGCGGCAGCTCGGCCGCGGTCACCGGCTGGCCGAACTCCGGGCACGCCTCGTTGCGGCACTCCCACTCGTGCTCCGGGCCGCCGAGCGCCTCGCTCGCCGGCTGACCGCAGGTCGGACACAGCGGCGGGTCCACGGACCGGATGCTGACGCGCCCAACCGGTGCTGTACCACATCCCAAGTGTTGCACCTGGTGGTCCACTTGCCCTGATGCCGACCACGCGACCGCGGCTCACGATCACGGAGACGGACGAGGTCGCCGAGGCGCGCCGTGATCGAGCGCGATCGCGCCGAGGAAGCGGAGCGCCGGCGAGCGGCCATCCTTCGCACGAGCGGCGCGCTGACCGGCGTCTATGAGCCCGGATATCTGGAGCGGCTCCGCGACGACTGGCCGACGTGATCGTCGTCGACGCCAGCGTGCTGATCGCCCACCTCGACGAGCGCGACGCGCAACACGCACGCGCTGTCGAGACGCTCCTGGAATCGGCCGAGCAGCCGCTCGCGTGCAGTCCGATCACGCTCGCCGAGGTGCTCGTCGGACCCGCGCGTCACGCCCGGCTCGACGCGGCGCGCAAGGCCGTGGCGGAGCTGGGCGTGAGCGAGATCACGCTCCCAGAGGAAAGCGCCGGACGGCTGGCCTCGCTTCGGGCCGAGACCAACCTGAAGCTGCCCGACTGCTGCGTGCTGCTGGCGGCGCAGGACGCCCGCGCGGAGCGCGTGCTGACCTTCGGCGACCGCCTGGCGCGCGCGGCAACGGAACTCGGCTTCATTGCGCGCTAGCAGCGGCATACTCCTCATATGGACGTTCCGTCGGATGGCGACGCTGCGGGAGCCGTCGAGCGTTCCGGATCCGACTGGCGGCTGCAGGGCGTGCGGGTGGTGCATGCCGACGAGCTCGACGGCAACACGCCGCAGACGCCCGGCATGAGCCGCGCCGCGGCGATCACCGCCGCTCGGGCGGGCGCCGAGAAGCTCTGGGCGGGGAC
>DATHJG010001081.1:0-3440 GCA_035489875.1 Solirubrobacteraceae bacterium
CGCCGGTCTGACATTCCACCCCCGGTCGGCCGCCGTCCGCCACAAGGGCACGCCGGACTACGAGCTCGCCGCGCGGCTCGTGGCCGAGCTGCCGGTGCCGGTCATCGTCTCGGGCGGGATGCACGGCGCGGACCACATCCGCGGCGTGTTCGAATCCACCGGCTGCGCCGCGGTCATGCTCGCCCGCGGCGCGCTCGGCAACCCGTGGCTGTTCGCGCAGGTGCTCGGAACGCGCGCGGATGAGCCGACCCGCGAGGAGATCCTCGCCGAATGGCGCTGGGTGGTGGACCGTGCGGCGGAGCACCTCGGCCCCGAGCGCGCGGCGCGCTACCTGCGCAAGTTCCACCCCTGGTACGTCGAGCGACTCGGCGAGGGGAAGGCGCTCCAGGCGGCGCTCCAGCAGGCCGACTCGATCGCCGAGCAGCGCGCGGTGCTCGCCGGAATGGAGCCCCTTCTGGCTGCATAAGACCCCTGCTACCATGCGCCGCCGTTCGGCCCGCCTTGAAGCGGGCCGTGCGTATTCCAGGACCCGACTTCCCAAGGACGACGCATGCAGAAGGACGTCATCCTCACCCCCGAGGGACTCGAGAAGCTCAAGCAGGAGATCGAGCACCTCGCCACGACCCGCCGGCGCGAGGTTGCAGAGCGCATCAAGGAGGCCCGGGAGTTCGGCGACATCTCGGAGAACTCCGAGTACGACGACGCCAAGAACGAGCAGGCGATGCTCGAGCAGCGGATCGCGCAGCTCGAGGACAAGCTTCGCTCGGCCCAGGTGATCAACGCGTCCGAGCTCGACAACAACGTCGTGCGCGTAGGCTCGCTCGTCGCCGGCAAGGACGACAGCGGCAAGAACTTCGAGTACGCCATCGTGGGCTCCACGGAGGCCGATCCGGCGAACAAGCGGCTCTCCAACGAGTCGCCCGTCGGCAAGGCGCTGATCGGCCGCAAGAAGGGCGACACGGTCTCCGTGCCCGCCCCCAAGGGCGAGCGCAAGCTCACCATCGGCAAGATCAGCGTCGCCTAGCGCCATGGCCGACGAGGGCGAGGAGCGCTCTCAGGTCCTGCTCGACCGGCGGCGCAAGCTCGAGGAGCTGCGCGCCGCCGGGATCGACCCGTTTCCGCACGCGTTCCCCGGCGTCGAGCCGATCGCCGAGGTCAAGGCGCCGCACGAGGCGCTCGACGCGGGGGAGGAGACCGACCACCGCGCCCGCGTCGCCGGCCGCCTCGCCGCCCGGCGGGGCCAGGGCAAGGCGGCGTTCCTCGATCTCGTCGACCGCTCGGGCCGCATGCAGCTCCACGCGCGCGCGGACGTGCTCGGGGAGGAGGCGCTCGCGCGGCTGCTCCAGCTCGACCTCGGCGACCTGATCGGCGCCGACGGGACCGTCTTCCGCACCCGCCGCGGCGAGCTGTCGCTGAAGCTCGACGACTTCACGCTGCTCGCGAAGTCGCTCCGCCCGCCGCCCGAGAAGCACCACGGGCTCGCCGACGTCGAGACCCGCCACCGGCACCGCGAGCTCGACCTGCTCTCCAACGAGGAGACGCGCGCGGTCTTCATCACGCGCGCCAAGGCGATCTCCGCGATCCGGCGGTTCCTCGACGACGCGGGCTTCGTCGAGGTCGAGACGCCGATGCTCCAGCCGATCTACGGCGGCGCCGCCGCGCGGCCCTTCGTGACGCACCACAACCAGCTCGACCGCGACTTCTACCTGCGCATCGCGACCGAGCTCTACCTCAAGCGGCTGATCGTCGGCGGGCTCGAGCGCGTGTACGAGATCGGCAAGAACTTCCGCAACGAGGGCGTCTCGTTCAAGCACAACCCCGAGTTCACCGTGCTCGAGTGGTACGAGGCATATGCGGACTACGACGACGTCGCGCGGCGCTGCGAGGCGCTGGTCGCCCATGTCGCGGAGGCCGCGGGCTATCAGGGCGAGCTGGACTTCTCCGCCCCCTGGCGGCGTGAGACGCTGGCCGGCGCGATCGGCGCGCGGTCGAAGGTCGACATCCTCGCCAACCGCGACCTCGCGTCGCTCCAGGCGGCGATGCGCGAGCAGGGCCACGACGTGCCCGAGAACGAGGAGACCTGGGGCCAGCTCGTCGACCATCTCCTCACGAAGTTCGTCGAGCCGGACCTGATCCAGCCGACGTTCCTCATGGACTACCCCGTGGAGATCTCACCGCTGGCCAAGCTCCATCGCAGCGAGCCGGGGCTCACCGAGCGGTTCGAGGCGTTCGCCGGCGGCATGGAGTTCGCGAACGCGTTCACCGAGCTCAACGATCCCGAGGATCAGCGCGCGCGCTTCGAGGAGCAGCAGCGCTTCGCCGCCGCGGGCGACGCGGAGGCGCATCCGGTGGACGAGGCGTTCCTGCAGGCGCTCGAGCACGGGATGCCGCCGACCGGCGGTATCGGCATCGGGATCGACCGTCTCGTGATGCTCATGACGGGTCAGCAGACGATCCGCGAGGTCGTGCTGTTCCCGGCCATGCGCTGATAGCGAATTCGGCTCGCGGCGCCGCGCTCGGGCGGCTGGGACCCTTGGTAGACTGCCTCATGGCCGTCAGCCGACCCCGACTTCGCTCATCCGACCCGGCTTCCGTGCCGAATACGGGGATGCGAGGCGGGGTGTTTTCGTCTTCCGGCTCCGCACCGGAACCAGCCCTCCAACCAAGTCCAGAGAACACCGACTAGACCGAGCGCTAGGGCAGACACTTAGCAGGAAGGAAGCACAGCGCCACCATGTTCGAGCGATTCACAGAGCGAGCCCGTCAGGTGGTCGTCCTCGCCCAGGAGGAAGCGCGGACGCTGAAGCACAACTACATCGGGACCGAGCACATCCTGCTCGGCCTGCTGCGCGAGGAGGAGGGCCTTGCGGCCCGCGTCCTCGAGAGCCTCGACATCACCGTCGAGCGTGTACGCGCCCAGGTCGTGCGCATCGTCGGCTCCGGTGAAGAGGTCACCTCCGGTCAGATCCCGTTCACGCCGCGCGCCAAGAAGGTGCTCGAGCTGGCCCTGCGCGAGGCGCTCTCGCTGGGGCACAACTACATCGGGACCGAGCACATCCTGCTCGGCCTGGTGCGTGAGAACGAGGGCGTGGCCGCGCGCATCCTCCTGGACTTCGACGCTGACTCGGAGAAGATCCGCAACGAGGTCATCCGCATGCTGTCCGGCCCGGGCGGGCGCCGTCAGGGCTCCGGCCAGGGCACGGGTGCCGCGGCCGCCGGCGGTGCGGCCGGCCAGGGCGAGGGCAAGAAGTCCTCGAAGCTGCTCGACCAGTTCGGGCGCAACCTGACCAAGCTGGCCGCCGAGGGCAAGCTCGACCCCGTCGTGGGCCGGGAGACCGAGATCGAGCGGATCATGCAGATCCTCTCGCGCCGCACCAAGAACAACCCGGTGCTGGTGGGCGAGCCGGGCGTCGGCAAGACCGCCGTCGTCGAGGGCCTCG
>DATHJG010001082.1:0-2835 GCA_035489875.1 Solirubrobacteraceae bacterium
CGCCAGGAGGAACGCGACGACCGCGATCAGGCCGAGGACGAAGCAGAGCGCGCCGGTGAAGGCGCCGGCCTTGCGCAGCGCCTCAGGCACCGTACTCCTGCTCCGTGCGGGTCGAGAGGTACAGGTAGAGCGCGACGAAGAACGACAGCGCGCCCATCACCAGCAGCGCGAGCGCCGAGCCGAGCGCGTAGTCCTGGGCCTCGAGGAACAGGCGCTGGATCACGTTGCCGATGAAGTCGACGCGCCCGCCGCCGAGCACGAGCGGGATCACGTACTCGCCCATCATCGGGATGAACACGAGCAGCGTCCCGGTGATGAGACCGGGCGCGGTGAGTCGCAGTGTGATCTGCCGGAACGCGGCCCACTGGCTGGCGCCCAGGTCGGTGGCGGCGTCGATCAGCCCCCAGTCCATCCGCTCGAGCGTCGCGTAGAGCGGCAGGACGAAGAGCGGCAGGTAGTTGTAGACCAGCCCGATCTGGATAGCGGTGGTCGTGTAGAGGATGTCGAGCGGCCCGTCGGTCAGCTTCAGCGACTGCAGCCAGTCCGACAGGAAGAACTCCGGCGAGAGCACGATCAGGAACGAGTACGTGCGGATCAGGAACGACGTCCAGAACGGCACGATGATCAGCGCGAGGAAGAGGCCGCGCCGGTTCGCCGGCGCGTAGCGCGCGATCCAGTAGGCGAGCGGGTAGCCGACCAGCACGATCAGCACCGTGCCGACCGCCGCGGTGCGCAGGGTGCGTAGGAACGTATCGACGTAGAGCGCGTCCAGTCCGGCCGAGAAGTTCCCCAGGTCGAAGCCGTACGCGACGCCGCCGAACCCGACCGGGGTGGCGACCGCGAACAGGACCAGGAACACCAGCGGCGCGACGAAGAACGCGCAGTAGAACGCCAGCGACGGCAAGGCGAGCTGGAACGGGTAGTCGACGTGCTCGGCGCGCTCGGCGCCGGTCACGCGCCGGATCGCCAGGCCGCCGAGCAGGAACAGCGGCACGGCGGCGAGCAGCAGCGCGACGCTCGGCGCAAGCCCGAGGCCCAGGTTCCCGAGCTGGATGTACACCGCGACCGCGACCGCGAGCATGACCAGCCCGGCGAGGGCGCCGGCGACGCGGCCGCGCGGGCGCGCGGCCGCCGGCGCGGCGACGGACGTGGCTTCGGCCACGGCCATCGTCAGGCGGCCTTGAACTCCGTGTACGCGCGGTTGCGCTGCTGCAGGCCCCTGGCCGTCTCGACCTGGGACTCGTAGCCCTGGATCTTCTCGTCGGGGACGTTGATCACCGGGTCGGCGGCGAGCTCCGGGTCGACGCCCTGGATCCCGGTCACCGGCACTGGGTACTGGTGGTAGTTCATCTCCTTGCCCGCGATCACGGGATCCAGCACGAAGTCGATCCACTTGTGCGCGGCGACGGGGTGCTGGGCGTCGGCCGAGATGACCCAGTTGTCGACCCAGTACTCGGTCGGCCCGTCGGGCACGAGGAACACCATCTCCCGGTCCTTCTTGGCCAGCTCCACGATCGCGCGGCGGATGTCCCCGTTCCAGCCCATGCCGTAGTCGATCTCACCGCGCGAGGCCCGCTCGATGAACGTCGAGTTGATCGTGTCCACGTTCGGCTTGACGTCGACGAGCAACTGCTTCGCCTGGTCGATCTCGCCCTGGTCCTCGGTGTTGATCGAGAAGCCGAGCGCCGCGAGCGCGATCGCCATCACCTGCGTGCCGCCCTCGAGGAAGTTGACCCGCAGGTCCTTGAACGCCGGTGTCTTGAGCAGGTCGAAGCACTCCGCGATCGTCTTCGGCTGCTCGGAGACCTTGTCGGTCATCCAGTAGAAGCTCGTGATGCCGTAGTCCTTGGGGACCGAGTACTTGTTGCCCGGGTCGTAGTCGGTCTTCGTGAACGCCGGCGAGATGTTCTTCATGTTCGGGATCAGCTCGGGCGTGAGCGGCATGATCAGCCCGAGGTCGGCCATCGTCTTGACCGCGTAGCCGGTCGGCGCGATCACGTCGTACTTCGAGCCTCCGGCGCGCAGCTTGGCCAGGATCTCGTCGTTGGCGCCGAAGCCGGTGACGTTGACCTTGGGCCCGTACTCCTTCGTGTAGGCCTTGTAGTTCGCCGGGTCGGTGTAGTCGACCCAGTTCGCCAGCAGCAGGTCGCCGTCCTCGACCTGACCGTCGGCGGGCGTCGGCGGCTTGGCGTCCGCGCTCTGCTCGGCGCCCCCGCCGCCGGAGGAGCCGCCCCCGCCGCCGGAGCCGCCGGTCGAGCCGCCGCAGCCGGCGAGGTACGCGGCCATCGCCGCACCACCGCCGGCGAGCAGCGCCTGGCGCCGCGTCACCATGCGCTGCACGGCCGCCCGCCTGGACTCCGGAACCAGGATGTTCAACTCGTCTGATCGGTCGGCCATGTCGGTCGCTTCCTTTCGTCCATCACGCCTGCAGTTCGAGGGGCGCGACCACCGTCGCGCTGGTTCCGTTCGCGGGGCCGAGGAGCAGCGCAGCCGTCGGGCTCCAGCCGAGCCACAGCTTGTCGCCGGGCGCGATCCCATTCAGGCGCTCGTCGCCCGCGCGGCGCTGGAGCGCGACCAGCTCCTCGCCGGTCTCGAGCACCGCGACGATCTGCAGGTTGTGACCGAGCACCATCGCCGTCTGACACGTCGCCGGGGTGCCCTCGCCGCGCGTGTTGGCGTGCACCTCCTCGGGGCGCAGGCCGAGCTTCACGCGCTCGCCGACCCCCGCCTCCTCGACGACGCGGCCGATCCCGAAGCGGGCGGTCCCGACGCTGGCGACGAGCGTGTGGTCGTCGCGCTCGAGCGTGCCCTCCAGGTGGTTCATGTCGCCGATGA
>DATHJG010001083.1:0-3431 GCA_035489875.1 Solirubrobacteraceae bacterium
TGGCCCCCTACCTGCACGACACCGAGCTCTCGCCAGTCGCCAAGCTCGTCTCGATCGCGTATCCCCTCGGCGACGTGCTCCTGCTGGCAGCCGCGATCCGGCTCGCGCTCGACAGCGGCCGGCGCTCGCCCGCCTTCTACCTGCTCAGCTCGAGCATCGTCCTCCTGCTCGTGACCGACTTCGTCTACGGCCTGATGATCCTGCACGGCACGTACGACCATCAGGTCTGGCTCGACGTCGGGTGGATCGGCTTCTACGTCCTCTGGGGAGCGGCGGCGCTGCATCCCTCGATGGCGGCGCTCGAGCAGCGGTCTGCGCCGCGCAACCTGATGCTCACCCGATTCCGGCTCGCGCTGCTCACGTGCGCGTCGCTCGCCGCGCCGGTGATCGGCCTGGTGCACGACCTCCGGCGCGGCGACGTCGACATGGCGGTCGTCACGGGCGCGTCGATGGTCCTCTTCGGCCTGGTCGTCGCGCGCATGGCCGGCCTCGTCCGGCAGCAGGAGCGCTCGCTGGAGCGCGAGCGGATGCTCTCGAGCGCCGGTGCGGCCCTCGTGGGGGCGGCGGGCCGGGATGAGATCCACCAGGTCGCGGTCGGCTCGGCCCGGTCGCTCGCGGGTGACGACGCCACGGCGCTGCTCTGCACCCTCCTCGACGAGGATCGCCTCGAGCTGCTCGCGGGCGCCGGCGAGGGGGTGCCCACCGCGGCGCCGGGCGCGATTCCGGGCCAGGACGTGGCCACCGTCATCGAGATCACGCCGCGGCGCGGCGCGCCCAAGCGGCTCCTGGTGACGGGCCAAGGACGGCGCGCGCCGGCCGTCGAGGCCGCGCTGCGGGCGCTCGCCACGCAGGTGGCGCTCGCGCTCGACAGCGTCACGCTCACGGAGGAGGTCCACCGGCGGCGCAGCGAGGCGCGGTTCGGCTCGCTCGTCCAGCACTCCAGCGACCTCATCACCGTGCTCGGGCCGGAGGGGGAGATCGCGTATCAGAGCCCGTCGATCGAGCGGGTCCTCGGCTACACGCCCGAAGAGGTGGCCGGCCGCCGCTTCGAGGAGCTGGTCGAAGTCGGCGACCGCGAGCGCCTTGCCCGGCTCGTCGCGTCCGGGGTCGCCGACGACACGGACTACGTGCAGGCGATCGAGTGCGTCCTGATCCACCAGGACGGCGGCACGCGCCAGTTCGAGATCCTCATGACCAACCTGCTCGAAGACGCGCACGTCGGCGGCATCGTCCTGAACAGCCGCGACGTGAGCGAGCGCAAGGTCTTCGAGGAGCAGCTCGCCCACCAGGCGTTCCACGACGGGGTCACGGGGCTCGCCAACCGGGCGCTGTTCGCCGAGCGGGTGCGCCACGCGATCGCGCGCGGCCGGCGCGAGCGTCGCGGCCTCGCCGTGATCTTCCTCGACGTCGACGACTTCAAGACGGTCAACGACAGCCTCGGTCACGCGGCGGGCGACGAGGTGCTGATCGAGGTCGCGCGCCGCCTCGACGCCAGCATCCGCGGCGCCGACACGGCCGCGCGCTTCGGCGGTGACGAGTTCGCGGTGCTGCTCGAGGACGTCGAGGACAGCCAGGAGGCGGCGGACGCCGCCGAGCGGATCCTCGAGGCGCTCGCCGTGCCGCTGGTGGCCGGCCACAAGGAGCTCTTGCTGCGCTGCAGCCTCGGGATCTCCGTCGGCGAGCACGAGTCGGGGGCCGACGCCGACGAGATGATCCGCGACGCGGACGCCGCCATGTACATCGCCAAGCGCGACGGCAAGGGCGGATACCGGCTCTTCGAGCCGGCCATGCACGAGGGCGTCCTGGCCCGCTTGGAGCTGCGCACCGACCTGCAGCGCGCGATCGCCACCGAGCAGCTCGAGCTGCACTACCAGCCGGTCGTGCGGCTGGAGGACGGCTCGGTCGCGGGCGTCGAGGCGCTGCTGCGCTGGCGCCACCCCGAGCGCGGGCTCATCGCGCCGGATCAGTTCATCCCGATCGCGGAGGAGACCGGGCTGATCGTGCCGATCGGGCGCTGGGTGCTGCGCGAGGGCTGCCGGCATGCGCAGCGCGTGCTCGCCGTGCTCGATCCCGCCGCGCACCCGACGATGAGCATCAACCTGTCGCTCAAGCAGATCCAGCAGTCCGACATCGTGGCCGACGTCCGCGACGCGCTCTCCGAGTCCGGCCTGGACCCGCGGAGCCTGACGCTCGAGATCACCGAGACCGTGCTGATGGCCGACGCCGACCTCGCCGTCCAGCGTCTGCAGGAGCTCAAGGACGTGGGCGTGCGGCTCGCCCTCGACGACTTCGGCACCGGCTACTCCTCGCTGAGCTACCTCAGCCGCTTCCCGGTCGACATCCTCAAGATGGACCGGTCGTTCCTGCGCGAGGGCGCGACGCCCGAGGCCTCGGGCCTGGCCAGCGCGGTCGTCGCGCTCGGCGCCACGCTCGACCTCGAGGTGGTCGCCGAGGGGATCGAGTTCCCCGAGCAGTGGTACACGTTGCGCGATCTGGGCTGCGAGATGGGGCAGGGCTTCTACTTCGCCCGGCCGATGGATGCCGACGCCAGCCTGGAGTTCCTGGCCGCCCGCGTCGAGGCGGCGGCCGGCGATGCTCCATAGCCACGAGGGGCTGGACCGGGCCGGGGGATACGACCGCGCCGGGATCCTCGCGCCGCTCCGGCATCGCGACTTCCGTCTCCTCTGGAGCGGGATGTGCATCTCGCTGCTCGGGGACGGCGCGTTCTTCGTGGCGCTCGCCTGGCAGGTCTACGAGCTGTCGGACACGGCGACGGCGATGGCGCTCGTCGGCATCGCGATGACGGTCCCGACGATCGTGTTCCTGCTCGTCGGCGGGGTGGCGAGCGACCGCCTGGACCGGCGTCGCATCATGCTCGCCGCGGACCTGGTGCGGGGCGCGGCGGTCGGCGTCCTCGCCGTCCTGTCGCTCTCCGGAGCGCTGGAGCTCTGGCACATCGTGATCCTCGTCGTGTTCTACGGCAGCGGGGCGGCGTTCTTCGCGCCGGCGTTCGACGCGATCGTCCCGGAGCTGCTGCCGGCCGAGCGCCTGGGACAGGCGAACGCACTGGACCAGGTCGTGCGCCCGATCGCGCTGCGGCTGGCGGGCCCGGCGCTCGGCGGCGTGGTGGTCGGCGCGCTCGGGCCAGGGACCGCCTTCGCGCTCGACGCCACGTCGTTCATGGTGTCGGCTGCGGCGGTGGCAGCGATGCGCCCGCCGGCCAAGCGCAGCGCGGCGACCGGCGTCTCGCTGCGCGGCGATCTGCGCGAGGGATGGCGCTTCGTGCGCCGCCGGTCCTGGCTCTGGGCCACCTTCGGCAGCGCGGCCATCGCCTACCTCCTGTTCATGGGCCCGGTCGAGGTGCTCCTGCCGTTGCTCGTCAAGCACGAGTTGGACGGGAGCGCGGCCGAGCTCGGGCTTGACGAGCAACG
>DATHJG010001084.1:0-5562 GCA_035489875.1 Solirubrobacteraceae bacterium
TGTCCTCGGTGATCGTCGTGACGCCGCGCCGGCGGCGCGCGTCGACCTCGCCCAGGCGCGTCGTCTGCTGCTGGGCGCCCTCGTAGCCGGCGGGCATGATCTCGCCCTTGTTGATCCAGCACTTCACGCCGATCCGGCCGAACGTGGTGCGGGCCTCGTAGAAGCCGTAGTCGATGTCCGCGCGCAGCGTGTGCAGCGGCACGCGGCCGTCGTTGTACATCTCGGTGCGCGCCATCTCGGCGCCGCCGAGGCGGCCGGACACCTGGATCTTGCAGCCCTTCGCGCCGGAGCGCATCGCGCTCGTGAGCGCGCGCTTCATCGCCCGCCGGAACGCGACGCGGTTGACGAGCTGCTCGGCGATCGACTGGGCGACCAGCTTCGCGTCCAGCTCGGGGCGCTTGATCTCGAGGATGTTGACCTTGATCGCCTTGCCGGTGAGGCGGTGCAGATCGCGCCGCAGCGCGTCGACCTCCGAGCCGGACTTGCCGATCACGATGCCGGGCCGCGCGGTGTGGATGTTCACCTCGACCTCGGCGGCGTCCTTGCGGATCGTGATGTCCGACAGGCCGGCGTGCGCCAGCTTGCCGGTGATGTGGTCGCGGATGCGCACGTCCTCGATCAGGAAGTCGGAGAAGTGGCGCTCGTTGAACCAGTTCGACTTCCAGTCGTGGATGTACCCCACGCGCATGGCTTCGGGATGTACCTTCTGCCCCATGCTCTAGAGCTCCTTCGGGGTGAGCGTGATCGTCAGGTGTGAGGTGCGCTTGCGGATGCGCGTGGCGCGGCCCATGGCACGCGGCCGGTAGCGCTTGAGCGTCGGCCCCTCGTCGGCGTAGACGGCAGTGATCTTCAAGTCCTCGCCGACCAGCTCGTGGTTGTGCTCGGCGTTGGCGACCGCGGACTCGAGCAGCTTCGCCCAGTCCTTGGCGGCGGCGCGCGGCGTGAAGGCGAGGATCGCACGGGCCTGCGCGACGTCCTTGCCGCGGATGTGGTCGCACACGAGGCGCGCCTTGCGCGCGGACGTGCGCACGTACTTGGCCTGGGCGCGGACCTCGACGCCGACGGGGACCTCGCGGCGCTGGTCGCGGCGCCGGGCCGGGGCCGGCTTCGCAACGGGCTCCTCGGTCTTCGGCGCAGGCTTCTTCGCGCGCGGCTTCGCGGCCTCCTCGACGGGCGCCTCGGCGGCCTCGTCGCCCGCCTCGTCGGCCGTCGCCTCGTCAGCGCCGGCGTCGGCCTGCGGCGCAGGCTTCTTCGCGCGCGGCTTGCGCGCGGGCTTCGCCTCCTCGCCCGCCTCGTCGGCGGCCTCCTCGGCCTGGTCGGCCGCGACCTCGGCCTCGCGCGCCTTGCGGGCGCGCTTCGCCTTCGGCTTCGCGGCAGCCGCCTCCGCGGCCGCCTCGGCCTTCTCGGCAGCCTCGACCGCCTCGGCGGCGGCCGGCGACTCCTCGCCGGCGGCCTCGACGGCCTCCTCGGCGGCCGCAGCCGCGCGCGCGGCCTCCTCCTCGGCCCGCTCGAGCTGGTCGTCGTCGTTCTTCGGCTCGTCGGTCATCGGACCTTGCCGGACTTCTCGTGGCCGCGGTACGTGCGCGTCGGCGCGAACTCACCGAGCTTATGGCCGACCATGGACTCGGACACGAACACCGGGACGTGCCTGCGCCCGTCGTGCACGGCGATCGTGTGCCCGACCATGTCGGGGAAGATGGTGGAGGCCCGCGACCAGGTCTTGATCATGGTCTTGGACCCGCCGGAGTTCATCTGCTCGATGCGCTCCATGAGCCGGTCCTCGACCCACGGCCCCTTCTTGGATGAGCGTGACATCAGCGGCTGCCCTTCTTGCCGCGGCGGCGGCCGCGGACGATGTATCGGTCTGAGTCCTTGCCCTTCTTGCGGGTGCGATAGCCGATCGTCGGCACGCCCCAGGGCGTCTGCGGGTGGTTGCCCAGCGGGGTGGCGCCCTCGCCGCCGCCGTGCGGGTGGTCCACCGGGTTCATGGCGGTGCCGCGCGTCTGCGGGCGCACGCCCATGTGGCGCTTGCGCCCGGCCTTGCCCACGGTGACGTTCTGGTGATCGGCGTTGCCGATCGTCCCGACCGTCGCGCGACACTCGACGCGGACGATGCGCATCTCGCCGGACGGCAGGCGCAGGGTGGCGTGGTCGCCCTCCTTCGCCATGAGCTGCACGCCGACGCCGGCCGAGCGGGCGAGCTGGCCGCCGCGGCCCGGCTGGAGCTCCACGTTGTGGATCACGGTGCCGACCGGCATGTTGGCCAGCGGCAGCGCGTTGCCCACGGTGATGTCCGCGGTCGGGCCGGACTCGACGATCATCCCCACGTTCAGGCGGTGCGGCGCGAGGATGTAGGCCTTCGCGCCGTCCGCGTAGTGCAGCAGCGCGATGTACGCCGAGCGGTTGGGGTCGTACTCGATCGCGGCCACGCGGGCGGGGATCCCGTCCTTGCGACGCTTGAAGTCGATCATGCGGTACAGCCGCTTGGCGCCGCCGCCACGATGGCGAGACGTCTTGCGGCCGTTGGCGTTGCGGCCGCCGCTCTTCTTGAGGCCCTCGACCAGCGACTTCTCCGGCTCCTTCTTCGTGATCTCCGCGAAGTCGGGGTACGTGACGAAGCGCCGCCCGGGCGACGTGGGCTTGGGCTTGCGGATCGGCATTACAGATCGGCCTCCAGGCCCTGGAAGATCGGGATCGAGTCGCCCTCGCGGACCTGCACGACGGCCTTCTTCCACTCGCGCGTGCGACCCGAGGTGTAGCCCCGGCGCTTCGGCTTGGACGGCACGGCGGACGTGCGGACCTCGAGCACGGTGACGCCGAACAGGATCTCGACGGCCTGCTTGATCTGCGTCTTGTGCGCGTCCTTGTGGACGCGGAACGTGTACTTGTCGGCCGTCGCGAGGACGTAGGACTTCTCGGAGACGACGGGCCGGATGATCACCTGGCTCGGTTCCATCACGCCACCTCCTTGACTGCGCGGTCCCTGGTCGCCCGTGCCGTCAGCGCGTCGATCGCGCTCTGCGAGGCGATGAGCGTGGCCGGCCGCACGATGTCGGCGACGCCGGCGTTCTCGGCGGACAGCACCAGCACGCTCGGCAGGTTGCGGAACGACTTCGCGGTGGCGACCTCGTCCTCGGTCAGCACCACGAGCGTGGCGCCCCCGCGGGCGTCGGCCAGGAGCCCGGCGGCCTGCTTGGTCGAGGGCGCGTCGAACCCGCCGGGGTCGACGCCGAACAGCGAGCCGCGCTCGGCGTGCAGCGAGAGCGCGGAACGCAGCGCGGCACGGCGCGCCTTGCGGTTGACCTTGAGGATGTAATGGCGCGGGCTCGGGCCGAAGACCGTGCCGCCGCCGCTCCACAGCGGGGAGCGCGACGAGCCGGCGCGGGCGCGGCCGGTGCCCTTTTGGCGCCACGGCTTCGCACCACCGCCGCGGACCATGCCGCGCGTCTTCGTCGCGTGCGTGCCACGGCGGCGCGCGGCCAGCTCAGCCACGACGGTCTCGTGCACGAGCGGGCCGTTGAACGGCACGCCGAACACGTCCGGGTCGAGCGTCAGCTTGCCGGAGCCGCCCAGGATCGGCGCATCAGCCATCGGTGCGGACCTCCACGGTGCCGCCCTTGGGCCCGGGGACCGAGCCGCGCAGGAGCATCAGGTTCTGGTCGGGGATCAGCTCGACGACCTCCAGGCCCTTCTGGGTCACGCGCTTGGCGCCCATGTGGCCGGGACCGCGGATGCCCTTGAACACGCGCGAGGGGGTCGCCGACGCGCCGATCGAGCCCGGGGCGCGCACGTTGTGCGAGCCGTGGGACTTGGGACCGGCGGCGAAGTTGTGGCGCTTGATCGTGCCCTGGAAGCCCTTGCCCTTCGAGATCCCGGAGACCTTGACGGTCTGGCCGACCTCGAACGCCTCGACGGTGACGGACTCGCCGATCGTCAGCTCGCCGGCCTCGTCGCGGAACTCGACCAGCGTGCGCATGGGCGGCGCGTCGACCTTCTTGAGGTGGCCGAGCTCGGGCTTCGTCAGGGCCTTCTCGCGCACGAGGCCGAAGCCGAGCTGGACGGCCTCGTAGCCGTCGAGGTCCTTCGTGCGGATCGCGGTCACGGGACAGGGGCCGGCCTCGAGCACGGTCACGCGCTCGACGCGGCCGTCCTCGAGGAACCGCTGGGTCATTCCGAGTTTCTTGGCAAGGATGGCGGGCATGTCGGGTTAGCTGAAGGCGAGGCGGATCTCGATGTCCACGCCGGCGGGCAGGTGGTCGAGCCGCTGGAGCGAGTCGACCGTCTTGGGCGTGGGCTGGTGGATGTCGATGAGGCGCTTGTGGGTGCGGATCTCGAAGTGCTCCTGCGAGTCCTTGTCCTTGAACGGCGACTTGATCACCGCGTAGACGTTCTTCTCGGTCGGCAGGGGCACCGGGCCGGACACGGTCGCGCCCGTCCGCGTCGCGGTCTCCACGATCTCCTTGGCCGCCGTCTCGATGGCCGAGGAGTCGTAGGCCTTCAAGCGGATGCGAATCTTGTTCTGCTGGGCGGTTGCCACGTTCTGTCCGGTCTCTTATGTAGTGCTTCGGGTGGGTAGGTGGGCGTGATTGGGTGCTTGCTTTGCGCAGTGAAGGCGGGCCCCGGGGCCCGGGGCCCGCCTCCAATAGGTCGTATCTGACTTCGGTCGGCTGCAGGCTGAGAGCCGGCGCCGGGTGCTACTTGATGACTTCGGTGACCACTCCAGAGCCGACGGTGCGGCCGCCCTCGCGGATCGCGAAACGGAGGCCGGCGTCCATGGCGATGGGCTGGATCAGCTCGATCTCCATCTGGATGTTGTCGCCGGGCATGACCATCTCGGTGCCCTCCGGCAGCTTCGCGACGCCGGTCACGTCCGTGGTGCGGAAGTAGAACTGCGGGCGGTAGCCGTTGAAGAACGGCGTGTGACGGCCGCCCTCCTCCTTCTTGAGGACGTAGACCTCCGCCTTGAACTCGGTGTGCGGCGTGATCGAGCCCGGCTTGCAGAGCACCTGCCCGCGCTCGATCTCCTCACGCTTGATGCCGCGCAGGAGGCAGCCGACGTTGTCGCCGGCGCGCCCCTCGTCGAGGATCTTGCGGAACATCTCCACGCCGGTGACGACCGTGCTGGCGGTCTGGGGGTGGATCCCCACGATCTCGACGGTGTCGCCCGTGTTGACGATGCCCTGCTCGATGCGGCCGGTGGCGACCGTGCCGCGACCCGTGATCGAGAACACATCCTCGACCGGCATCAGGAACGGCTTGTCGAGCTCGCGCACGGGCTCCGGGATGTAGGTGTCCAGCTGCTCGGCCAGCTCGATGATCTTGGCCGTGTGCTCCGCGTCGCCCTCGAGCGCCTTGAGCGCCGAGCCGATGACGAACGGGATGTCGTCGCCCGGGAAGTCGTACGCGGACAGCAGCTCGCGGACCTCGACCTCGACGAGCTCGAGCAGCTCCTCGTCGTCGACCATGTCGGCCTTGTTGAGGAAGACGACGATGTAGGGCACGCCGACCTGACGGGCGAGCAGGATGTGCTCGCGCGTCTGCGGCATCGGACCGTCGGCCGCC
>DATHJG010001085.1:0-2776 GCA_035489875.1 Solirubrobacteraceae bacterium
GTAGAGCGCCGGCCGCAGGAGCCCGGCGCAGAACGCGAGCGGCCGCCGGTCGCGCACGACCGTCACCGCGTGCCCGCCGACGTCGCGGCAGCCGAGCACGGGCAGGAGGCGCAGCAGCCGCTGCGCGCGCGCCTGGCGCCACAGCGACGGGCCGAGACGCCAGAGCACGAGCGCGTCGACGAGCGCCAGCGCCGCGAGCGCGACGTCGTGGTGGCCGGGCGGCGGGTGGCTCCCGGCCAGCAGCGCGGGCAGGTGGAAGCGCAGGACGTCGAGCGCGACGATCAGTGCGATCAGCGCCGTGCTGCCCGCCAGCAGCGCGAGCGCGAGCTCCAGGCGCCGGACTCCGTTCATTCCCCGGCCAGCCGCTGCAGCGCGGCGCGCCGCTCGGGGTCGAGCGCCGCCATGCGCCTGGCGAACTGGACGAGCGCCAGCTCGCCGTAGTGGTCGAGCAGCTCGGACACCTCGGCCTCGGCGCGTGCTCCGAGGTACTCCTCGCGCGGGAGCGCGGCGGTGTAGACGTCGGTCTTGCCGTTGCGGATGCGGCGGACCAGTCCCTTGCCGTCGAGCCGCTGGAGGATCGTCAGCATGGTCGTGTAGGCCCGCTCCGGCTGGCCCGCCTCGGCGTTGAGCGCGTCGCGGACCGAGCGGACGGTCGCCTCGCCCTGCGCCCAGATCTCCTCCATCACGAGGCGCTCGAGCTCGGGGATCGGGGGCGGTGCGTCCATGACCCCACGAGCCTACCGCCTGATGTCGAGCAATCCGCCGCCGGCCTCGTGCTCGACCTGCAGCGTCGTGTGCTCGAGCCCGAAGCGCTCGGCCAGCAGGACCTCGAGCTCGGCGCGGCGCGCGTGGCAGTCGGCGTCCTGCGGGACGAGCACGTGCGCCGACAGCGCGGGGAAGCCGGACGTGACCTCCCACACGTGGAGGTCGTGCACCTCACTTACGCCGGGATGCGCGGCGAGCGCCCGGCCGATCGCGTCGGGGTCCAGGCCGCGCGGCGCGGCCTCGAGCAGCACGTCGGTCGACTGGCGCAGGAGGCTGAACGCCGAGCGGACCATCAGCGCGGCGACGAGCAGCGCGACGATCACGTCCGCGCGCTCGAAGCTCACGGTGAGCACGAGCAGGCCGGCGAGCGCCGCGCCGAGCGATGCGTAGAGGTCGGTGAGCACGTGTGCCCGGGCGCCCTCGACGTTGAGCGAGCGCCGCTCGGCGCGGGAGAGCGCCCATGCGGCGCCGACGTTGACGGCGGCGCCCGCGAGGCCGACGACCAGCACGATCGCTCCCTCCACCTGCGGCGGGTTCCCGAGCCGCTGCACCGCCTCCCACGCGATCACGCCCGCGAGCACGAGCAGGGACGCGCCGTTGACCTGGGCCGACAGGATCTCCGCCCGCCCCAGCCCGAACGTGAACCGCCCGACCGGCGGCCGCGCCGCGAGCCGCGCGGCGAACAGCGCGAGCCCGATCGAGCCCGCGTCGGTGAGCATGTGCGCGGCGTCTGAGAGCAGCGCGAGCGAGTCGGCCAGGATGCCGGCGACGACCTCGACCGCCATGAACGCGAGGATCAGCCCGAGCGCGATGCTCAGCCAGCGGTGGTCGGCGCCGGGCGCCGGCGCGTGGCTGTGGGCGGCGCGCCCGTGCCCGTGATCGTGGGCGTGTGCGGCCGCCACCGTGCGGTTACTCCTCGTCTTGGCGGTTGGGCCGGAGCCAGTCGCTCAGCTTGCCCGCCGCGTCGGCGGCCTTGCCCTGCACGCGGTCGACGCCGAACTCCTTGAAGATGCTCCGGAAGCGCTCCTTGTAGAACTCGAACGCCTCGCCGGCCTCCTTGCGGGCGTCGGCCTGCTGGTCGCGGGTCGGGTACTCGCCCGAGACGATGCGGTCGTACTCACCGGAGTGGACCCAGGCGGTGATCTCCTTCACGCGCCGCACCGGGACACTGTGCGTCATGAAGAGCTGGTTGCGCATGCGGTTGAGCTTGTCCCAGCCGGAGCTCCACTCCTCGTAGTCCTGCGCCTGGCGGACGAACGCGTCGAGGTCGAGCTTGCTCGAGCGGACGCCGCCGGCCAGCACCATCAGCGTGCGGCAGGTGACCCGCGGATCGCGGTTGACGAGCGTGGCCGCTCGGTCGGACGACAGCTCGGCCGCGCGGTACCACTCGAGGAGCGCGAGCTGCACGGCCATCAGCGGGAGGCCCGCGATGATCGGCAGCCGCGTGGCGCCGGAGAGCCGGATCAGGATGATCAGCGCGGTGCGGTAGAGCACGTGGTCGGACAGGATGTGCCCCGCCTCGTGGCCGAGCACCGTGCGCAGCTCGAGCTCGTCGAGCAGGTCGACGGAGCGCGAGTTGAGCACCACCATCGGCTTGCCGGACCCGATCGCCGCCGCGTTGACGAACGGCATCTGGCTCAGGTACAGGTCGTAGCGCTCGGGCAGGTCGAGCCGCGCGCAGACCGCGTTCCAGTCCGCCCACACGGCCGGCATCTGCTCCTCCCCCAGCCGCACCGACGACGCGAGGAAGTCCTGGCGCAGCGCCCGCTCGTAGCCGAACTCGATCAGCTTGCGGACGACGATGTCGAGCGCCGGGATCGACTGCAGCGCCGCCGTCGCGGCGCGGTCCGCAGGGTGCTCGTAGGCCTTGGAGGACAGGTTGAGCAGCCGCTGGTCCTCTGGCAATGACGTCGTCATGGTCAAGAGACGCTAGCGGTCGCTGAGCCGGATGACGAGCCGCAACCCGCTCCAGGTGCCGTCGATCGCGCAGACCTTGTTGTCGACGAGGCCT
>DATHJG010001086.1:0-6435 GCA_035489875.1 Solirubrobacteraceae bacterium
CGCGATCGACGCTCGGAACCCCGGTTTCCGCGCTGTAGAGCGGCGCAGGACTCTAAGCCCTCTGACGGACTCGAACCGTCGACCCCTTCCTTACCATGGAAAGTCAGCTGTCCAGCCGGGTCCCGCCGGGGCTCTACAGGGCGGTATGGACGTGCCCCGAGCGGCCCGGAGGGACCCGACTGGACACGGGGGCTGCCCCCAGGACGCCCCCAGGAAGCCGTCGCGGTCAGGCGATCACGACGTCGCAGGCGGAGCGATCGGGCGCGTCGGCGAGTGAGGTATCTGTTTCGTTGACGCAAGAGAGTTGGTCGGTGTCACTGTGCCCGCCTGCTCGCGGGCGATTGGGGCATGCATGATGCCGCGCTCGCCGGACGGCGGCTTCCGAGCGTCCCGTCGTGCTGCAACTGACTTCGCGCTCGGTCGAACGCATCATGACGCGCGTCATCGCCATCGCAGGGGCCGACTCGCACATCCGTTCACCCCCCCGAGATTCGCGGACGAGCCGCCAACGCAAGGAAGCCGCGGACGGGACGAGGCAGACTGGCAAGTCTCGGAAGACGCATCCAGCCACGCGCACGGACCTGCCGAGCGCGCTCGAATTCCTGGCGACCGGCGACGAACTCGTCCACAGGTCGCGCGCCGCGCGGCGGTCGCTGTCAGAGCGGAAGCAGCCGCTCAGCCACGCTCGTACAGGGCGACCAGCTCGGTGCCGCGCGCGCTTCGCCGCACCCATACCTTGCGGCCGTCGCGACTTCTTGTGATCAGACCGGCCGCCTCCAAGGCGCGGAGATGGTGGCTCGCCATGCTCGGAACGGCGAACAGCATCTCGGCCAGCTCCCCCGCCGTCGCCGGCCGGTCGAGCCGGTGCAGGATCTTCGCGCGCTGAGGACCGACCAGCGCCTCGAGCGACGCGGGTGGCGGGTGCTCGCCTTCGAACACGCGCCAAGCGTTTGGAAGCGAATAGCGCACCGCCAGACACTGATCCGCGTAGTCATCGGTCCATCCAGAGGCGGAGACCGGCGCCAGCAGCGGATACAGGAGGAGCGAGTCGCCGACACGCACCCGCCCGGGCTCGTTCGAGTGACTGGGCAGCAACAGCTCGTCGTCGACGACCGAGCAGTACGGGTAGAGCTGCGCGATCAACTCAGCCCCAGCGCCATGGGCCAGCGCCACGCTGACGCGCTCGACGTCGCGATCGAGCAGGTCCGCCGACCGCCTCCAGAACGGCTCGAGCACCACCCAAGCCCGTCGCAGCGCCTCGGCGTAGGAGCGCAGCCAGCGGGCGGAATCACGTGCCACCGGACGCCAGGGACCTGCCGGGTGTCCCGCTCGCGAGGCCGCGTCGATGCTCCTCGAGAGCTGATCGGGATCGACGGCGACCACGGCCTGGAGTTCTTCGTCGATCGAGGCGCCGGCCCCGGCCGGGACGACCTCGTTGGGACGTCCGTCCGCCCCGTTGAGCCGTTCGCCCGCCCGCAACGGAAGCAGCGCCGTGATGTCGCGGCCTCGCAGCTGAGCGAGCAGAGCGCGCCGCACCTGCGGAAGTGAGCCGGCTCGATCGCGATCCGACAGCGCATCGCCGATCAACGCCACCGCGGTCGGGAGCGGCGAGACGATCGGCGAGATGACCGCGGATCTCAGTGCATCCAGCGACAGACGCTGAACGGGTTCCGGCGAGGCCCCCTTGGGCGGAGATGGATCGCCGCGGTCAGACTTGTCTGAACGAGAAGCGGCCACCATCAGACAGGCTAGTCGGCTCGCCGCGCGTCGAGCGCGAAATGCAGGCCCGGTCAACGCGAACGGCGTCACCGACTCGAAACGCGGGAATCGAGCTTGCGCTCGCCGCGTCGTGTGATCGCTCGGTGCGTCAGAGGAGCGCGTCGAAGCAGCGTCGTGCGATCGGGGCGGCCGACCGGCCGCCGGAGCTGCCGCCCTCGACGAGCACGGACAACGCCAAGTCGCCCCGCCGCCGCCCGTCACCAACTTCACGCCGGCCCCGGCGACGAACAGGACGACAGCGACGGTGATCAGTCGAAGCACGACGTCAGCGGCACTGCTGAAAGACAAGCACGCGAACAGGTCGGGCGCGGCGGAGGAGTGCGGTCACAGAGTGCTCCCTTCGTCTCGACCACGCCATCCGGTGGTCCGATGACGTCCCTCAGTTCAGCGAGTACGCAACGGGTGTGCCAATCGCTTCGACGATCGTGCAAACGTCCGTTGAACTGTCCATCCACCAACCGCCGTCACACGGCATGGGAGTCGCTGGCCGATCGCGACGCATCGAGCAGCGACTTGAGGCGCTCGAGGGCACCCCCTACCGGCCTCATGACGAGACTCATGCCAGGCGCCGGCGCGAGGAGATCGCAGATTGCAGGATCTTCGAAGTGTTCGCCGGCATCTCGCTCGGGGGGTAGCGTCGCCCGGCGCGATGCCCCCCTACGAGAGGCTCACCTTCATGACCGTCGTCACGACGCTGGACATCACGGACCTGACGCCCGCCGAGTACCGCACGGTGCTCGACGAGCTCGGCGTCGAGACGCGGCCGGAGCGCGGGATCTACCTGCATCTGAAGACGCCGACCGACTTCGGGTTCCGCATCGTCGAGATCTGGGACGAGCAGTCGGGCTTCGACCGGTTCCTCGAGCGGCGCATGGTCCGGGCGACGAAGGCGGTAGCCGGGGTCCGCTTGGCGATCGCGGCGGTCGCTGGCGACCGAGACGGTGGCGACGCTGTCGCCCGAGCGGGTGCTGCGCAGCTCGACGTCGCGGGTGAGGCGGCCGTTGCCGGTGAGGGTGAGCATCTGCGTGACCTCCTGGGTCCGGGGGTGAGGTGGCTGACGGAGCCGAGTCCCTGCCGGCCGGCAGGCGGGGCGCGGCGACAACGCACGCGCCAGCTCCCAGCCCGAGCGGGCGATCGCCGAGCAGCGGAGAACCTCGGCCGGCGAGGGAGCTGGCGCGGCGGATGGCGCCCGCCCGACCTGCGGCGGGCGATGCTTGAGGCGCAGACACGCCCACCTCACCACCCGGCACCGGCGGGGCCGCGGACAGTGCTCACCCACCGGCGCGGCACGCACGCCGGCCCTTGCATCGACGAAAGGCGATTGCCCGCGCTGGCGAGAGAGGCCGTGCTTCGGGGGATCGCCAGGCCGCCAACAGCAAATGACTCGGCGACGCCGCGTAGCTACGGCTTCTCGGAGGCCCGCCGGCCCGGTGACGTCCCATCTCGCGGGGTCTTTGCGTTCGGGTAGGGTATACGTTATGTTCCGTATCGGATTGTAACCCCTCGACCCTGTCCACGTGCAGAGGGAGTCCCGCCCGTGTCTTTCACCGAAGCACCCTCCCGTTTCGATCGACCAGGTGGGGACCGCCGGGCCGCGACACTGGCGCTGTTGGCGTTCGCGATGCTGATCGTCTCGCTCGATCAGTACATCGTCGTCGTGGCACTCCCGGAAATCGGGCGGGAGCTGGGCTATTCGGCGCAGACACTGCAGTCGGTGATCAGCGCCTACGCCGTGGCGTCCGCCGGCTTTCTGCTGCTCGGCGGTCGCGCCGCCGACCTGCTCGGGCGCCGGCGGGTCCTCGTAGCGGGGCTCGCGCTGTACGCCGGCGCCTCGCTCGGCGGCGGGCTCGCTCCGGAGCGCGAGCTCCTGCTCGTCGCGCGCGCGGTGCAGGGCCTCGGCGGCGCGCTCGTCTTCCCGGCCACCCTGTCGCTCGTCAACACCACGTTCGCCGAAGGCCGGGAGCGCAACCGCGCCGTCGCGGTCTGGGGCGGCGCCGGCGCGGCCGGCCTGGTCATCGGCGTGCTGCTCGGCGGCGTGCTCACCCACGCCCTCGGCTGGGAGGCGGTCTTCTTCGTCAACGTGCCGCTGGCGGGCCTGGCGATCCTGCTCGCGTTCGCGCTGATCCCAGCCGACGGCGGCCGCGAGCGCGACCGCAGGTTCGACCTGCCCGGCGCCCTCACCGCGACCGCCGGCATCACCCTGCTCGTGCTCGCCCTCGTGGAGGGCCCGCAGCTCGGCTGGGACTCGCCCGCCATCGTGGCCGCCGTGGCCGCGAGCCTCGTCGCGCTCGGTGCCTTCACGCTCGTCGAGCGACGCAGCCGCGACCCGCTCGTGCCGCCGCGACTGCTCGCCAACCGCAACCTCGCCACCGCCGTCGCGATCGCATTCCTGTTCTGGGCGACGTTCGGCTCGGTGCTCTACTTCCTCACGCTCTACCTCCAGGACGTGCGCGGCTACGACGCGCTCGAAACCGGCGTCGGGTTCCTGCTCCCGACCGCGGTCGTCGTGGCCGGCTCGGCGCTCGCCGGGCGGATCGCGACACGCTTCGGTCTGCGACGCACGCTAGTCGCCGCGCTAACCATCGGCGCGCTCGGCGCGCTGGCACTCGGCCTCGCGATGTCGCCGAACGGCTCCTACGCCGCCCTTATCCCCGGCCTCATCCTGCTCAGCATCGGCGACGGCGTCGTCTTCACCACGATGTTCATCGCCGCCGGCACCGGCGTGGCCGACCGCGAGCAGGGCATCGCCTCAGGCATCGCCTCCACCAGCACCTCGATCGGCGCCGCCGTCGGCCTCGCCGTCCTCGTCCTGGTCGCCACCTCCGGCACCGACGGACTCACCGGCGAGGCGCTCCGGACCGCCACCGCGGACGGCCTCAGCACCGCCGTGCTCGTCGTCGCCGCCGGCATCGCCGCCATCGCGCTGGTCGCCCTCAACCTCCGCCCCAGCGCCACAACGCGCGCAGAAACCCCCTGCCCGCGTCAACTGGCCGTGCCGGCCTCGTCGGGCCCGGCCCAGGCTGTTGAACCCGCCCGTCTCCCATGACGACTGATGCCATGAGAACCGAAGCCCAGCCCACGCGAAGCGACGAACCACTGAGCCGGAGAGCGAGCGGCTTCAGGCGTGCAGGCGATGAAGCTTGGGATCGCCGCTCATGCGGCGGCTGTGCTCGAGCAGCCTCGGGTAGTCGGTGGCGATGCCCTGAAGCAGCGCTTCGACCGCGCGCTCGATCTCGGCGTCAGTCGTGCGCGCATGCCCGAACAGCGTCCGATAGTGCACCAGCGAGCCGAGCAGATCGAGGATCAGGTCGCGATCGACGTCCTCGCGCAGGTCGCCGCGCTCGTGCGCACGATCGAGCGTCTCCTTGACGGCCGCGCGCGGCGGGTCGAACAGCGTGGTCATGAACGCGGCCCGCAGCTCGCGGTCGCCGGCGCAGTCAGCGAACAGCGGGCCGATCACGTCGGGCGGCATGCGCCGGAAAGCAGCCACGAACAGCTTCAGGCACTCGTCGAGATCGCACAGCGTGCAGCCGGTATCCGGCGCCCGCGCGTCGCCCAGGCGCTGGCCGAGCGCGGCGAGCACTAGCCGCTGGCGGCTAGGCCAGCGACGGTAGATGGCCGGCTTCGTCGTGGCGGCGCGGCGCGCGACCTCCTCGATCGTAAGGCGGCCGTAGCCGGAGTCGTCGAGCGTCGCGAGCGTAGCCTCGAGGACGGCGACGTCGATCTGCGTATCGCGCGGACGGCCCACACGCGCTTCCTGGGCTGAGACGTCGCGAGCGGCCTTCACACGGCGAGTCTACCGCGAACTGTTATGTTCCGGCTCGGAACGTAAATCCCATCATGGGAGCGGAGAAGATCATGCGGGGTGAGGCGCTCGACATCTCGTTCCCCTACGACGAAGTGCTCATCGTGACCAAGGGCTCCTACACCGTCCGCACCGAGCACGGCGCGGTGATCACCGCACGCGCCGGCGAGGTGATCTACCTGCCCGCCGGATCATCGAACTTCGCCCGCGCCGAGCCTGACGCCGAAATGGGTGTACGTCGCTAGCCCACCTGTTGTGTACGCCTACCGATGTCCGGGGGTGTCGATGGTCCGGTTCTCCAACGCGCAGGTGGCCGAGGCCGTGCAGCCGTTCTGGGCGGCGTTGCAGCGCGGCGAGTTCATCTCCGATGCGGCCGCGCAGGCCGGTACGTATCGCCGGCAGGGGACGCGCTGGGTGGCCGCCTGTGGCGGCGTGCGGCCGCGCCGGGGCCGCAACCTCAAGGGGCGCTGCTTGTCGTTCGGCGAGCGCGAGGAGATCGCGCTCGCGCGCGCGCGGCGAGACGATCCGGGTGATCGCTGGCCGGCTGGAGCGGGCGCCGTCGACGGTCTCGCGCGAGCTAGGGCGCAACGCCGATCGCCGCGACGGCGGCTACCGGGCGACGACCGCGCATGCGCTGGCCTACGAGCGCGCGAGTCGGCCCAAGCCGGCCAAGCTCGCGACCAACCTGCGGTTGCGCGCGCTCGTGCACGACGATCTCCACAAGCGCTACTCGCCCGAGCAGATCGCCGGGCGGCTGCGCCGCCAGTTCCCTGAGGACCCGGAGATGTGGGTGTCTGCCGAGACGATCTATCAGTCGCTGTAAGTGCAGTCGCGGGGCGCACTCAAGCGCG
>DATHJG010001087.1:0-8866 GCA_035489875.1 Solirubrobacteraceae bacterium
AAGGTGGATGTAGTAAGCCTTGTGCCCAGGGGTGTCGTCTTCGCCGAGAACAACAAACCCTGGCTGCTCAGAATCGTCCGCCTTCAGATCCTGTGCCGGGTCAGGGCCGGGAACGAGTTGACCCTTGGTCGTTTCGACATCTTCGCTCATGATGATTCACTCATTTCGGTCGCGCAATGCGCTACTCGCTTCGGCGAACGAGCGTTATTCGCTCTTCGCCACACCAAGCACGCGAAGCATTGGTTCGGCTTGCAGGGGCGGCGGGCGCAGTCTCGCGCGCTCCCTGAACGGTCTGCGCCGACTCCCGGCCCATGTTCACCGTCTTCCCGCCGCGATGCCGGTCAGCGTGCGGCTGAGCACGGCCGTCTGGGCGATCCGCTCGGACGGGGTGAGCTCCTCGTAGTCGGCGCGCAACTCATCATCGGAGCGGTTGTCACGCGGTCCCGGCACTGCACGCATCTCAAGCCGTTCGCCCATCGCGGCCAACAGCCGGGACAGGGTCGAGACTGACGGTGAGACCTCTCCCCCTTCGATGCGGCTGATCTGTTTCTGGGTGGTGCGAGCCCGTCGCGCCAGCGTTTCCTGAGAGATGTCGTGGCGGCTGCGAGCGTCCCGTATGAGCGACGCGGCGTCGGGGATCATGCCCTACTCCACTGTACGTCATTTGTGACGTGGACCCGGGATGCCGGATAGCGCATCACCCGGACTTGCGGCCTACGCCGACGGATGCTCGACGTACCACTCCACGAAGCGTGTGCAGCACCCCTCGGCGTCGAATTCCAGCTCGAACAGGTTCGAGAAGACGTGGCCGTTGTTCGTGTAGCGGGTCTCACCCGTCGCGATCGCCCGCTGGCCCTCGATCAGCAACGGGGCGTACGAGGCCTCCCAAGACGACGGCTCATCGGGTTCCTGAAGCCACGCAGCCACGATCGCGTCGCGACCTCGCACCGGCTCGTCGTATGGGTGGTACGCGTACGACGCCGCAGGTGCGAACAGCTCGCGGATCGCGGCCGCGTCATTGCTGCGCCACGCCTGCGTGTAGGCGTTCAGCCACGTCTGAACTTCGTCGCGTGTCATGAGCCCCGAGCTTACGCTGCGTGCGCGAGCTCGGGCTCGACGGTGCGGAGTCGATCGTGCTCATCGGCGCTCGCAACGACACGGCTCGCGTCGGTCAGGTTGCCCGGCCGGACATGTGGGCGAGCAGCGGCTCGGTCGGCTCGAGCGCGACCAGCTCGACTCGGAGCATCGCGTCGAGTGCCTCGGCGAAGCGCGCAACTTGACCGACGGTGAGGTTCGCGCGCGACGTCGGCTGCCGCACACGCGACCTGCGTCCGCACGGGTCCGGCTGACAGGCGCAGACGAGGTCGTGCCGCAACATGAGCGCCGAGCCGGCGCCGACGTCGGATCGGCGGCGCTGGGCAAGTCGCCGTGCGACGGTCCCGTCAGGCTGGCCCCGGGGTCTTCGAGTTCTGAGATCAGCCTCGCGCCGCGCCGGTACTCGCCGCGCGCGATCAGGTCGACCGGCTTATCGTCGTCGAGCGCCTCGACGGTTCGCGACGATGGCATCACGTCCTGTTTGCCTTCGCGAGCTTCACCGGGGTCGGTGTCGTGCGCGGCAAGCCTCGGGCGGCTGCCCCGGTCCGACCGAGTACTCCCGCTGGCGTTTCCATAACGATCCGGGCGCTCCCACGTTCGGCACGATCCGCGGGCGCCCGGGATTTTCGCCGCGGGCGGCGAAGCTCTCGTCGGATCAGGTGATGCTGCCGCGTTCGGCGATCCACACGCTCCGGAAGTTCAACGGGGTGTGGTTGCGGATCGTGTCGTAGTCATGGTCGTAGTGCAGGACGCCGACGGCGTGCTGGTCGCCGACCGCAGCGAGCAGCAGGTCGATCGGTTTGACGCGATGCGACACCGCCGGGTCGGCGGCGAGCGCGGCTTGCGCGTCGGCGGCCAGGCGCCAGGTGCGCTCGTTCGCGGCGACCTGCCGGAAGCCGCCGAGTTCGTCGGCGAGATGCTGGAAATCGCGGGCATCCCGCGCCGAGTACATCGCCTCCAGCGCGAACGGTGGGCTGACCACGATCTCGTCGTCGCGGACCGACGCCTCCCAGCGGGCGAGTTCGACGTCGCTGAGGCGCCCGAGGCCGACTCGCGCCCACGCGGAGTTGTCCAGCAGGACCGGCCCGCCGTAGCCGTCAGGCATCAGCGGCGTGTGTCCAGCCGCGCTCGTGCACGTCGACCAGTGCGTCCCAGTCGACGCCTTCGCCGGTGCGCGTGCGCTGCAGGAACCGTTCGCGCAGTTCGGCGCGTCGCTGGTCGTCCCGCTGGGCTTGCTCGAGCAGCTCGACCTTGCAGGCGGCGCCGAGCACGACGAGTTCGCCGAGGTTGACCGAGACCGCCGGGTCCGCTTGGCGGACGCGGTCCAGCGCGGCGCCGACTTCGTCGGTTTCGGTGACCATGTGGCGCTTGCGGGACGTCGGCACATCGGCAGTGTAGCACTGGGTGCAGCACCGCTGGGACCGGCCGCTCGATGGAGCCCGCGACGTCGTCGCACCGCTCTCGTCGCGGAGAGGACGGGGCTCGCGCAGGACGTACTCAAGGGGTACGGCGCAGCGGGCCGCGCCGCGTAGCCGCCGGGCACCACGAGCGCTTCGACGCCCACCACCCGCAGCCTCGGCGACCACGGTTCGGAACGCAAGTCTCGCCGAGTTATACTGCGAGTATGACTCAGCGTGTGGGGGCGAAGGGACAGGTCGTCATTCCGAAGGAGATGCGCGACGAACTCGGCCTGCAGCCGGGTGCGGAGGTCGAGTTCGAGCGCGACGGCGACACCGTGCGCATCATGGCCGCCGGTGCCGCCGCCACACGCGACCTACGCGGCCGCTACGCCGCGAGCGGCATGGCGTCCGCGCTGCTTGCCGACCGCGCGCGCGAGCCACGGTGAGCGTCTGCCTCGACTCGTGGGCCGTACTGGCATGGCTGGACGGTGACGAGCCCGCAGCAGCTGCCGTGCAGGACGCCTTCGAGGCCGAGCGGCCGTGGATGAGCTGGATGAACGTCGGCGAGGTCGCCTACCAACTCGAACGACGCCACGGAGCCGGCGAGGCCGCGATCGTCGTCCACCGACTGCGCGCTGCGGCCGCGCTCGACGACGTCACCCCCGAACGCGTCATGGCGGCCGCGCACATCAAGGCCGAGCATCCGATCGCGTTCGCAGACTGCTTCGCGGCCGCCACCGCGGCCGCCCGCAACGCGACGCTCCTCACCGGCGACCCGGAACTGCTCGAACGCGACGTCGGCTGCCGCACCCGCGACCTGCGTCCGCACTCGTCTGGCTAACCGGCGCAGACGAGGTCGTGCCGCCGCATGAGCGAGCGCGGCGTCGCGAGGCAAGTCGCCGTGCGACGGTCGCTCGCGACTATGTGGTCATGCCCGTCGGCGGCGCCGGCGGCTGATCGACCCGACGCGGTGGCAGGACGGGTGCCAGCGGTTGTCCGGACGCACGCCCGTCGGCGAGCTGCGCCGGCCGAACCGTCGCGTACTATGCGCGGATGCCGACGGTCGTCGAACGCATCGGTGCCGGCCGCTTTGTCTCCTTCGAGCTGTGGCCGCCGCGCTCCGCCGAGTCGGCGGCAGCGCTGGAGGCGGCGCTCGACGAGCTGGCGGGGTTGGGGCCCGCATTCGTCGCCATCACGTACGGCGCCGGTGGTTCCACGCGGGAGCGCACGCATGACCTCGTCGTGCGACTTGTGGACTCACCCCTGCTGCCGCTCGCGCACCTGACCTGCGCGGCGCACCACAGGGAAGAACTCGTCCAGCTCTTGGAGCGCTATCGCCGCGCCGGGGTGGACAACCTGCTCGCGCTCCACGGCGACCCGCCGCTGTCCGCGTCCGAGAAGCTACCCGAGGGCGACCTGCGATACGCGGTCGAGTTGGTCCGGCTCGCGAAGGAACTTGGCTTCCCGAGCGTCGGGGTGGCGCTCCATCCCGAAGGTCACCCTGCCGCGCATTCGCGTGAGGCCGACTGGCAGCACCAAGCCGCCAAGCTGCGGGAGGCTGACTTCGGCCTGACCCAGTTCTTCCATCGAGCCGAGGACTACTTCGCGTTGGTGGACGAGATGCACGCGCGCCGCGCAGAGGCGCCAGTCCTACCGGGCGTCATGCCCATCGCGAACGTCCGTCAGGTCGAACGGATGGCGGCGATGTCCGGCGCCAGCCTGCCGGATGAGCTCGCCGGGAGGCTGCTCGCCGCCGCCGACCGGCCGGACGAGGTACGCCGGGTGGGAGTCGAGCACGCTACACAGCTCTGCCGCCAGCTCCTCGATGGCGGTGCGCCCGGACTGCACTTCTACACGATGAACCGCGCAGCGGCGACGATGGAGGTCTGCGCCAACCTCGGTTGGGAGACAGCGACCGTCCCGTAGCCCACGCGCTGGCTCGCACCTCCGGCCCGGTCGCCGACTAGCCGGCGTCGAGGCCGTCGAACATCCCGCGGATGTGCTGCTGACGGTCGTCGGTCAGCGGCAGGCCGCTGATGCGCGACCGTAAGACCTCGATCGACCACGAGCCCGGCGGCCAGGGCATCGGCAGGCGCCTTCGCGGTCTCGGGCCCGACTCCGTGGCCGTAGCCAAAGTCCCCATTTGTTGCGAGTTTTGGGGACCTTCGGAATGCGTGGGAGCGGCCGGAGTGAGCTGCGTGCCGCCGTCTGCCCGTAGCGTTCCGGGATCGGATGTCGAGAGGCCGGCGCGTGCTCCGACCTCTCCACGACAAGCGCCCCAATCCAAGGAGCTACGACGTGAAGTACATCCTGCTGATCTACAACAACCCCGCGATGCTGGCGTCCTTCTCCAAGGAGGAGTTCGACGGCGTGATCGGCGCCGTCGACACGATCATGGCCGAGCTGACCGAGTCCGGCGAGTGGATCGGCGGCGAGGGGCTCGCGGACTCGTCGCAGACCAGGACCGTGCGCGTGCGCGACGGCGTGCCGGCGATCACCGACGGGCCGTTCGTGGAGTCCAAGGAGCAGCTCGCCGGCTACTGCCTGCTCGAGTGCGAGACCCTCGAGCGCGCGACCGACATCGCCGCGCGCTGGCCGGACGCCAGCTTCGCCGCGGTCGAGCTGCGGCCGCTGATGGGTCAGTCGGGGACCGAGATGTGAAGACGGACGCCCGCGTCGAGGACCTGCTCCGCGGCCTCGCGCCGCAGGTCCTCGGCGTGCTCGTCCGGCGCTGCGGGCGCTTCGACGCGGCCGAGGACGCCGTGCAAGAGGCGCTGCTCGCCGCCGCGGTCCAGTGGCCCGGCGAGGGTGTCCCGGACAACCCGCGCGGGTGGCTGATCACGGTCGCCTCGCGCCGGCTGACCGACGAGCTGCGCAGCGAGCAGGCGCGCCGGCGGCGGGAGGACACGGCCGCGGCGCAGGTGCCGGTCGACGAGTCGGTCGCGCCGGCGCCCGGCGACGAGCAGGCCGTGGAAGAGGACGACACGCTCACGCTGCTCTTCCTCTGCTGTCACCCCGCGCTCTCGCCGGCGTCCCGGGTCGCGCTCACCCTGCGCGCGGTCGGCGGCCTGACGACGGCGGAGATCGCGAGCGCCTTCCTCGTCCCCGAGGCGACGATGGCGCAGCGCATCAGCCGCGCCAAGCAGCGCGTCAAGGCCGCCTCGTTCCGCGCGCCGCCGGAGCCCGAGCGCACCGAACGGCTCGACGCGGTGCTGCACGTGCTCTACCTGATCTTCAACGAGGGCTACACCGCGACGTCCGGCCCCGAGCTGCAGCGGACGGAGCTGACCCGCGAGGCGATCCGGCTCACCCGCGCCGTCCACGCCCTGCTGCCCGACGACGGCGAGGTGGCCGGGCTGCTCGCGCTCATGCTGCTCACCGACGCGCGGCGCCCGGCGCGCACGGGGCCGGACAGCCGGCTGGTCCCGCTGGCGGAGCAGGACCGCGAGCTGTGGAACCGCGCGTCGATCGAGGACGGCGTCGCGCTGGTGACGGACGCGCTGGCCCGGACGGCGCCCGGCCCGTACCAACTCCAGGCCGCGATCGCCGCGCTCCATGCCGAGGCGCCGCGGGCGGAGGAGACGGACTGGCCGCAGATCCTGGTCCTCTACCGGCTGCTCGAGCGGCTCTCCCCCAACCCGATGGTCACGCTCAACCACGCGGTCGCGGTCGCGATGGTGCACGGGCCGCGCGCCGGACTCGAGCTGCTGGCCACGCTGGAGGGGGACGACCGGCTCGCCACGCACCACCGGCTCGACGCCGTCCGTGCGCACCTGCTCGAGCTCGCCGGCGACCACGCGGCCGCCCGCGCCGGCTACCGCACCGCGGCGCGGCGCACCACGAGCATCCCCGAGCAGCGCTACCTCGAGGCCCGCGGGGCGCGCCTCGCAGACGGCTAGTTTCATGAGCCTGCGGTCACTTGGCGGTGAGCTTCGCGACGTCGGGGGCGTAGACGGTCATCCAGTGCGGGCGCAGCCGGTAGAAGACCACGTCGTTGTCCCAGTCGAAGGCGTCGTCGCCGTAGAAGTCCTTGAAGTACGCGAGCAGGTCTGGCCAGTCCACGACCGGCTCGCCGTCCTCGGGGTTGAGGGTCTCCACCGTGCCGTGCGTGAACACGCCCAAGTCCTCGCCGCGCATGTGCGCAGCGCTGGCGGCGGGGCGGGCGGCGAGGTGGCGGGCCTTGGCCGCGCTGCGCGCCGTGCCGAAGTACCACTTGCCGTGCAGGAAATGCCCGTCCGCGCCGCTGATCCGCGGCTCGCCCTTCGCCGTCACGGTGGACAGGGCGAGCGTGCACATGCCGCTCAGGATCTGGGTGAGCTGCTCCGCGGTCAGGGTGCGCTCGGTGATGATCGAGCGAAGGTGAGCGGTGGAGCGGGACAGGGAGGCGTCGAGCAGGGCCTGGAGCTCGTTGAGTTCTTCGGGCGTTTCACGCATCGGGCCACGGTAGCCAGGGCCGGACCATCCTCAGGCCGCGCTGCGTGCGGCCGCCGCGGCCGCGACCGCGAGCCGGTCCGCGCGGTCGTTGAGCGCCTTGTGCGCGTGCGCTGCGCCGGTCTCGTGCCCGCGCACCCAGTGCCAGCGCACGTCATGGCGCGCGAGCTCGGCGTCGAGCGCCTGCACGAGGTCCTGGTTCTTGACCGGATCGCCCCCGGCCGTCTTCCAGCCTTTGCGCTTCCAGCCCGCGATCCACTTCGTCATCGAGTCGAGCATCAGACGCGAGTCGGTGACGATGCACACGCGGCTCCCCGCCGGCAGCGAGCGCAGGCCCTCGAGCGCGGCGGTGTACTCCATCCGGTTGTTGGTCGTGTGCGGCGCGCCGCCGGAGAGCTCGTCGTGCTCGCCGTCGGGCCACACCACGATCGCCGCCCAGCCGCCCGGGCCGGGATTGCCGGAGCACGCGCCGTCGGTCCACACGAGCACCTCGCCGTCGCGCGGCTCCAGCGGGACCTCTGGCTGCGGTGCTCGGCGGCGGCGTGCGGCGGGCATCGGCGGCGATCCTAGGGGTTCCGGAGGACGCCATCGTTATGCTCGCGGCATGCGCCAAGAGCTCCGCCCTCTGTTCGACCGCGTGGTGATCAAGGAGCTCGAGCCCGACCGAGTCCGGCAGTCCGGGCTCGTCGTCCCGCCCGGCTCGCACGAGCCGCCACCGCAACACGGGATCGTGCTCGCGGTCGGACCGGGCATCGACTGGTGGGAGTCGGCCGGCGTCTCCATGCCCGTCGGACCCGGCGACCACGTCGTGTTCCCGGCGTCGGGCGGCGTCTGGGTCGAGGTCGAGGAGGAGCGGCTGCTCGTCTGCCGCGTCGGCGAGCTGCTCGGGGTGCTCGAGACCGCCGAGGAACGCCGCTCGCAGGCTGAGCAGAGCGCGTCCTGACGCGTTCTCAGCGCAGGTCGAGCTGCCCCGCGTAGGGTCCGCGGCCGGTCATGTTCGCCGCGCCGCAGCGTGAGCCCAGCTCGACGGCCTGCTGCATCGGCATCCCCGCCGCGAGGCCGGTGGTGAGGCCGGCGGCGAACGAGTCGCCCGCGCCGTACTCGTCGACGCGCGGGCCGGGAAGCGGCTGCGCCTCCCAGGTCCCGCTCCCCGCCTCCCCCTCCCAGCGCCCGCCCTTCGCGCCGAGCGTGGTGACGACCGTGCGCGGCGGCGGGTCCAGCTCGCCGGGGTCGAGCTCCTCCCCCGCGTCCTTGCCCGAGTGCACGAGCACGTCGACGGCGACCCCGGCCGCGCGCAGCGCGACGTCGGCGCGCGGCGTGGCGACGATCACGCGCGCCCGCCGGGCGGCCTGCAGCGCGGCGGCGTCGCCGCCGGTGAAGTAGACGCCGCCGACGTCGTCGAGCAGCTCCCACGGCAGCGGGTCGTCGCCGTGCGGGACGAGCCGGTCGCCGAGGATCGTGATCGTGCGCTCGCCGTCGGCGGTGAGGTAGGTGAACCCGCGCCGCTGGGCCCCCTCCCGCTCCGCCGCCTGGACCGTCACGCCCTGGCGGGCGAGCTGGTCGGCGGTGCGGCGGCCGAGCTCGTCATGGGCGAGCGCGGTGACGAACAGCGCGTTGCCCGCGAGCTTGGCCATCTGCACGGCCGCCACGGCGCCGCCGCCGGCGGCCTCGGCCCAGAACTCGGGCACGTGCAGGATCTCGCCGGGGTGCGGGAGCCGCGGCACGACGGCGAAGTCGACCCACTCCACGTGGCCGACCACCGCGACGCGCGCCTGCACCAGCTCCTGCCCGGCCATCGGCGCGGATCATGCCAGGGCGCGTACGCTGTGGCGCATGGAGATGCAGCAGTGCGAGAGCTGCGGGCGGGAGTTCGGGTGCGGCGCGAACTCGCAGGACGGCTGCTGGTGCGACGAGCTGGCCGTCGCGCCGCGGCAGCTGGC
>DATHJG010001088.1:0-2770 GCA_035489875.1 Solirubrobacteraceae bacterium
TGCGCGCGCTCCCGGCCCGGCTCGAGTCCGTCCCGGTCGCCTGGATCCTGGCCGCCCGCCCCATCCAGCCCGGCAGCGCACTGGCCGACGTGGTCGAGCAGCTCGCGTCGCGGGGGGCGCGGCGGATCACCCTCGAGCCGCTCACCCCGGCCGCGGTCGCCGAGCTCGCCTCGGAGGTCATGGGGGCGAGCCCCGACGAGGCGCTGCTCGAGCTCGCCGCGGACGCGGCCGGTAACCCGTTCTTCATCGTGGAGCTGCTGCGCGGGCTGCGCGAGGAGCGGCTGGTGCGGATCGAGGGCGGCGTGGCAAGGCTGCTGGAGGCCCGCCTGCCCAAGCGTGTCGCCGCCGGCATGCGGCACCGGCTCGCCCGCCTGTCGGAGTCCGCCCGCCAGCTCGCCGTCGCGGCCGCCTCGCTCGGCCGCGGCTTCACCGTCGGGGAGCTGGCGTCGATGCTGGGGGCTCCGGCGGCGTCCCTGCTCACCCCGGTCGAGCAGTTGATCGAGGCCGGCGTGTTCGCCGAGCGCGCCGACCGGCTCGGCTTTCGCCACGACATCATCCGGGAGGCCGTCCGGGAGAGCACGACGGTATCCGCGCGCCGGGCGCTGGACCGGCAGGCCGTCGATGTCCTGCTCGCGGCCGGGGCGATCCCGGTCGAGGTCGCCGCGCAGCTGGCCACCAGCGCGGAGCCGGGCGACGAGGTGGCGATCGGCCTGCTCAAGGACGCCGCCGACGCGCTCGGCCAGCGCGATCCGGCGGCGGCGGCCGAACTGAGCTGCCGCGCCCTGGACCTGATCCCCGCCGGTCACCACGCCGCCGGGCCGCTGGTCGCGACCACCACGGTCCTGCTGCACGCCGCCGGCAAGGCCGACGACGCCCAGACGTTCGCGCGCAAGCACCTGCGGAACGTCGTTCCGGCGGCCGAGGAGGCGGCGGTGTTCCTCAGCCTGGCCAGCATGTTCGCCCTGTCGCCGGACGTGCGCGCCGACGCGGGGCGGCGAGCCCTCGCGCTCCGCGACCTGTCCGATCGGGACCGCGCCCAGCACCAGGCGCGGCTGGCCTACAACCTGGTTCAGGCCGGGCGGCCGAGGGAGGCAGCCCAGCAGCTCCAGCAGGCTCGAGCGACGATCGAACGCGCCGGAGACCGGGCGGCGCGCTCGATCTCCGGGCTGGTCGAGGGGGTGCTGCGGTACGTCGACGGCCGCTTCGAGGATGCGCTCGCGGTCCACGAGCAGGCGATGCGCGACGGGTTCGGCCCCGGTGAGGAAACCCGCGAGTGGGTTGCCCGGCAGTGGCGCAGCGAGCTGCTCGCCGTGCTCGACCGGTTCGAGGAGTCGGTCGAGCTGATCTCGACCGGCATCGCCGCGGCGAACCGGGAGCGGCAGGGGTTCGTGCTCGACTTCTTCGAGACCTGGCGGGGGCGGCAGCTGTTCCAGACGGGTCACCTGGCCGATGCGGCGGCCGTGCTCGAGGGCCGCTTCGATTCAGCCGGTGGTATGCCGGTGGTCGGCGCGCTGTACGCGGCGGGCGTCGTCGCCCTCGGCCGGGTCGCGATCCATACCGGTGACGAGCGACAGCGGCGCGAGACGGCGGCAATGGCACGCGCGATGGTGGCGGATGGCACGCCCGCCAACCGTGGACACGGCGGCTGGCTGCTCGCGCTCGGGGAGTTGGCGGACGGCAGACCGGCGGATGCCCGCGCGATGCTCGACGCCGCCGGGCTCGCTTCCGCCGGCGGCGGCGCCCAGCTCTACCCGGTCGACGTCACCGACGACCCGCAGCTCGTCCGGATCGCGCTCGCCGCCGGCGATGCGCGACTCGCGGCCGACACGGTGGCCTCGGCGGAGGAGCGGGCGCGGCGCAACCCGGGGATCGGCTCGGTGCGCGCGGCGGCCGCGCATGCCCGTGGTCTGCTCGACGCCGACCCCGCACCGCTCGCCGAGGCCTGCCTGCTCTTCGAGGCCGGCCCGCGCCCGATGGCCCTCGCCTCGGCGCTGGAGGACCTGGGGGTCGGACAGCTGCGCACCGGCACGCCGGCGGCGGGGCTGGACTCCCTCGGTCGCGCGCTCGTCCGCTACACCGAGGTGGGTGCGACCTGGGACGCGAGCCGGGTACGCCGGCGGCTGCGCGCCAACGGGGTCCGCCGCCGGCTGGTGACCAGCACGCGCCCGGACGCCGGGTGGGCCGCGCTCACCGACTCCGAGCTCGCCGTGGTTCGTCTCATCGCCGCGGGGCTCACGAACCGGGAGACGGCCGTGCGGCTGTTCGTCTCGCCGCACACGGTGAACAGCCACCTGCGCCACGCGTTCACCAAGCTGGGCGTCAACTCCCGCCTCGAGCTCGCCCGCGTGGTCGCCGCGCATGCCGGGGAGCCAGCCGCGCAGAACTAGGTATCGCACGTGCGATGTCGCCCCGCCGTCGCGGGCGCAGTGTCGCTGTCAGGTCATCCGACCGGAGACAGCGAAGGGCAGGGACATCGTGCGCATACGGGTTGCCGCCAGTCCGGTCAGACCGTCCGCTTCGAGGCTGATCGGCGCACAAGCGCTCGATCGGGCCAGCGAAATGGCCCGGATGGAGCACGTCCCGGTGACCCGCTGGCTCGTTGTGCTGAGAGGCACTATCAGCAGAGCCCGAGGACTCCACATGACCAGCACAGCCCCGCTGCCCGCGCCGCAGGACTCGCACGAGCCGTCGGTCGGCCCCCAGGAACCCGGCGAGCTGAGCCCCGTCGACGGGATCCCCGGCGACCCGGGCGAGCTCGGTGCGCGCGAGC
>DATHJG010001089.1:0-7594 GCA_035489875.1 Solirubrobacteraceae bacterium
GCCATCCCGCCGGTGATCCGCGCCCTCGACGAGCACGGCGTCGAGATCGAGTCGGTCGAGGTCGAGTCGCCGACGCTCGACGACGTGTTCGCAGCCGTCACCGGCTCGCACCTCGAGGGAGCGGCCGCGTGAGCCGCGAGGCGCGAGTCGTCCTCGCGCTCGGGCGGCGCGCGCTGAGCGTGCAGTTCCGCCGCGCGCAGCTCCTGATGCCGACGTTCGTGCTCCCGCTGATGCTGCTCGCCGTGATCGCCAGCGGCACGAGCGCGGCGCAGGGGCTGCGGGGGTTCCCGGACGTCGCGTCCTACCTCGCGTTCGTGCTCCCCGGCACGCTCGTCCAGGGCGCGCTGCTGGCCGGGCTGACGAGCGGGACGGCGTTCGCGGCCGACATCGAGTTCGGCTTCTTCGACCGCCTGCTCGCCGCGCCGGTGCGCCGCACGAGCCTCGTGATCGGGCGCCAGGCCGGCACGCTCGGGCTCTCCGTGCTCCAGTCCTGCTTCTTCCTCGCGGTCGCGTTCATGTTCGGCGCGCGCTATCCGGGCGGGGTCGGCGCGATCGTCGCGGCGATCGTGCTCGCCGCGATCACCGCGATCGGGATCGGCGGCCTGGCGAGCGCGATCGCGCTGCGCACCGGCTCGCTCTCGCTGCTGCAGTCGATCTTCCCGTTCGTGTTCATCCTGCTGTTCACCGCGCCCGCGTTCTTCCCGCGCGACCTGCTCTCGCCCGCGCTGCGCGACGTGGCGGCGTACAACCCGCTCACCTATGTGGTCGAGGCGGTGCGCGGGCTGCTGCAGGACGACCACGCGCTGGGCGATCCGTGGGAGGGCCTCGCCGCGGCGCTGCTGCTCGCGCTCGCCGCGACGGCGCTCGCGACGTTCGCGCTGAGAGAGCGGCTGCGCACGCTGTGAGCGCGCCGTCCGCCCTCCCGGTCGCGCTGGCCCTCTGGCGCCGCTCGCTCAACGAGGTGCTGCGCGTGCGGGGCGCGCTGCTGCCGGCGACGATCGCGCCGGTCGTGTTCCTGCTCGGCATCAGCGGCCAGTTCGGGCGGCTCACGGGGCTCGACGGCTTCCCGACCGACTCCTACCTGTCGTGGATCGTGCCGCTCTCGTGCATCCAGGGCGCGGGCTTCGCCGGCGCGGCGACGGGCTCCAACCTCGCGCGCGACATCGAGCAGGGCTGGTTCGACCGGCTGCTCGTCGCGCCCGTCCCGCGCTCGCTGCTCGTGATCGGGCCGATTCTCGGTGGCGTCACGCGCTCGCTCGTCCCCGCGACGGTGGTGCTGATCGTCGGACTGGCGCTGGGAGCCGAGCTGACCGGCGGCGTCCCCGGGCTGATCGCCCTCTACGTCGCCTGCGTCGGCTTCTGCACGGTCGCCGGGCTGTGGGGCGTGTTCATGGCGCTCACGTTCCGCACCCAGCAGGCCGGGCCGCTGATGCAGCAGGGCGTGTTCCTCGCGGTGTTCCTCTCCACCGCCTACACGCCGGAGGTGCTGCTGCGCGGCTGGCTCGCGCAGGTGGCCGAGTACAACCCGGTCACGTACGTGCTCGAGCTGGCGCGCCAGGCGACGGTGAGCGGCATCGAGCCGAGCCTCGCGCACACCTGGCCGGGCCTGCTCGCGCTCGCGGGGATGATCGCGGCGCTCGGCGCGCTGGCGCTGCTCGGGCTGCGCCGCATGGGGAGCTGACAGCGCGCCGCAACTTCCGCCCGCCGGCCCGGGTTCACCTGAGCGTGCGACGTTCGCTGCTCCTCGCCCTGCTCGCAGGCGTCCTGCTCGCGGCGCTCCCGGTCGCGGCGGCGGACGCGGCGCGCGGCTCCTGCCTCGTCGGCATCCCCGGGCCCGAGTGCGTCGTGTGGAACGCCAAGGTCCGCTCGGTCAACGACGGCGACACGATGGACGTCGACGTGCTGCGCGACGGGACCAGCGCCACGCGCCGCATCCGCATGACCGGCATCCAGGCGATGGAGCAGAGCGTCTACAGCGCCCGGCGGCGTGCGGGCGACTGCCACGCGGTCGAGGCGACCAACCGGCTGGAGGCGCTCGTGCGCCGCAGCAAGGGGAAGGTGCGGCTCGCCGCCCAGGACCCGGAGAGCACGTCGCAGTCGCAGCGGCGCTCCGTGCGCACCGTCGCGGTGAAGCTGAACGGCCGCTGGCGCGACGCCGGCACGATCCTCATGCACGAGGGGCTCGCGCTGTGGTGGCCCGGCAGGACCGAGTGGGCAGTGAACGGCGTCTACAGCGTGGAGCAGCAGCGGGCGATCGCGGGGCAGCGCGGGCTGTTCGATCCCGACGCATGCGGCGTCGGGCCGAGCGCAGCCTCACCGCTCAAGCTGTGGGCCAACTGGGACGCCGACGGCGACGACAACGCCAACCCCGAGGGCGAGTGGGTCAAGGTCCGCAACCTCGACCCGGTCAACCCGGTCCCGCTGGGCGACTGGTACCTGCGCGACGCCGGCATGCGCCGCTACGTCTTCCCCCCGCAGGCGGTCGCCCCGCCGGGCGGGACGATCACCGTCGACGTCGGCACCGCGGGCGACGACGCCACCGTGTTCCCGTGGGGCCTGCGGTCGCCCGTGTTCTCGAACGCGCGGCACGACGAGATCGCGATGGGCGACGGCGCCTACTTGTTCGATCCGCTCGGGAACGTGCGCGCGACGACGGTCTTCCCGTGCCGCTGGCAGTGCTCGGACCCCCTCCAGGGCGCGGTCGCGCTCAGCGTGGACCCGAACGGGCGCCGCGAGTCGGTGACGCTCACGAACGTCGCCGCCGGTCCGATCGACCTCGACGGGTACGTGCTCAAGAGCGAGCCGAAGAGCTACCACTTCGCGCCGGGGTCGGTGCTGCCGCCCGGCGGCTCGATGCGCGTCCAGGTGGTCGGCGACCCGGCCGGCGACACCGCGCTGGAGAAGGGCTGGGGACTCGAGCAGCCGATCCTGCGTGACGCCGGCGACCTCGTGAAGCTCCTGACCTACACCGACCTCACGCTCGCCTGCGCCGCGTGGGGCGACAAGACCTGCTGAGCACGCCGGTACGCTAGGGGCCGACGGTGGGCCTCGGCGGCGCCGCAGCCACCCCCGGCGCGGTGGAGAATGCGCGCGATCCGGCGAGCCGAGCGGTGGGAGGAACTGCCCGGCGAGCCGACGAATCGCGCGGTTGCGAGCCGTACGCAGGACCGATCGAGAGCGACGAACTTGGATTCCGCAGTCAGACCCCCGGCGTCACGCGCGCACCCGTGGCCGCGCGACCCTCGCGCGGGCGACGCCCGCACGGCCGCGGGCGTCGCCGTGCTGGTGGCGACGGCGCAGGGCGGCGAGGGCGGGCCTGCGGCGGCGCTCGCGTATGAGCACACGACGCTGCTCGGCCGCCTGCTGGAGCAGCTCGGCGACCTCGGGATCCGCGCGGCGCACGTGATCACCCGGCCCGACTGGGCGCCGCTGCTCGCACCGTCGATCGAGGGCCGCGGACTCGCGGTCCGGCTGCACCCCAGCGCGGACCTCTCCGCCGACCTGCGGGCGGTCGAGGCGATCGCGCTCGACGGGAGCGGCGCGGTCGTGGTCGCGGATGCCGGCATCCTCACCCAGCGCGAGGCGCTCGCCGGCCTGCTGGCCGATCCCCGCATCGCGACCGGGATGCTCACGACGACGCGCGCCGCCCGCTCCGTCGAGTTCCCCACGCGCACGCGGCGCGGGCGCGTCCTCAGCGCCGGCAGCCCGTACCACCACGTCGGCCAGCCCAACGGCGCGTTCCTCGGCGTGCTGAAGGTCGCACCGGCGCACCGGGGCGAGCTGGCCGCCGTCGCGGGCCGCATCGCGTCGCTCGTCGACGGGCCGCTGCCGGAGGGCTGGCAGGACGAGCTCGACGCCAAGGCCGCCGCGCTGGGTACGGGGCCCGAGGATGTCCCCGCGCTGATGCTGTGCGGGCTCGTCCGCACCGAGGTGAAGGTCGGCACCAGCCGGCTGCGGCGGCTGCTCTGGACCCGCCCGCTGACCGCCGAGCACGTCGCCGCGGCGGCGGCGAGGATCGGGGAGCACGACGAGGACCGAGCGCTGCTCGACTCGTCCGTGAAGGCGGCCGACGGCTTCTTCACCACGTTCTTCGTCTCGCCCTACTCGAAGTACATCGCGCGCTGGGCGGCGCACCGCGGGTGGACGCCGAACGGCGTCACCACGCTGTCGGCCGCGATCGGCTTCGCGGCCGCCGCTGCGTTCGCCACCGGCGACCGCTGGGGGATGATCGCCGGCGCGATCCTGCTCCAGCTCGCGTTCACGTTCGACTGCGTCGACGGCCAGCTCGCGCGCTACACGCGCACGTTCTCCAAGCTCGGCGCGTGGCTGGACTCGATCTTCGACCGCACGAAGGAGTACGCGATCTACGCCGGGCTCGCGATCGGCGCGGCGCAGACCGGCGACGACGTGTGGCTGCTCGCCGGCGCGGCACTCGCGCTCCAGGTGATGCGCCACGCGGTCGACTTCTCCTACCCCCAGGCGAGCGGCGCGGTGCGCCAGCCGCCGCTCGAGCAGGTGCACGACGTGCTCGGCCCGACGCTCCCCCCGCCGCACGCGCCCGGCGCGCGCACGGTGCTGCGCGCCGTCGACCGCTCCCCGCGCGGTCGCTGGATCAAGAAGATCGTCGGGTTCCCGATCGGCGAGCGGTTCGCCGCGATCTCCCTCACCGCGGCGCTGTTCGACGCCCGCGCCACGTTCGTCGTCCTGCTCGCGTGCGGCGGGTTCGCGGCGCTCTACACCGCCGGCGGCCGCCTGGCGCGCGCGCTCGGGCGGCGCGGCGCCGCCGTGCTCGACCACGCCGAGGTCGCCAGGGCCGGGACGCTCGACGCGTACCGCGACGACGGCCCGCTCGCGCTCGCCCTCGGGCGCCTCCCGCTCCCGCCGCTGCCTGCCTCGGTGCTCGTCCTGGCCGGCACGGGGGCCCTGCTCGCGGTGATCGCGATCGCGGGCGACGGCGCCTCCTGGCCGCTTGCGGGCGCCACGCTCGCGGCGCTGATCGTCCTCGCCGGCGTCTCGGCGGGCCGGCCGCTGCGCGACCGCCTGCGCTGGGCGGTGCCGCCGGCGCTGCGCGCCGGCGAGTACGCGGGGATCCTGTGGGTCGCCGCGATCGCCGGCCCGTCCGCGGTGCCCGCCGCGTTCGCGCTCCTGCTCGCGATCACGTTCCGCCACTACGACACCGTCTACCGCGGCAGCGCGCCGCGCTGGCTCAACCGCGCCGCCGGCGGCTGGGACGGCCGCCTGCTGGCGAGCTACGCGCTGGCCGCCGCGGCGGCGGTGCCGGCTGGCTTCTACGTGGCGGCCGCGCTGCTCGCGATCGTGTTCGTGGCCGAGTCGGTCGCGAGCTGGGCGGCGTTCGCGCGCAGCGACCAGCCCGGCGTGTACGAGGAGGACGAGGAGTGATCGGGCTGGTGCTCGCGGCGGGGGCGGGGCGGCGCCTGGCGCCGTTCACCGACACGCTGCCCAAGACGCTGGTCCCCGTCGACGGGGACCGGACCATCCTCGACATCGCGCTGGGGAACCTGAAGGCCGCCGGGATCGACGACGTCGCGGTCGTCACCGGCTACGCGGCCGCCGCCGTGCGGGAGCGCAAGGCCGCGCTCGAGCGGCGCCACGGCGTGACCCTCGAGCTGGTGCTCAACGAGCGGGCCGAGATCTGGAACAACGCGTACTCGCTCTGGTGCGCGCGCGAGCTGTTCGGCGAGGGCGTGCTGCTCGTGAACGGCGACACCGTGCACCCGCCGAGCGTCGAGGAGACGCTGCTGGCCAACCGCGGCCCCGACATCCTGCTCGCGCTCGACGACGTCAAGCCGCTCGCCGACGAGGAGATGAAGGTCCGCGTCGACGGCGACGGCCGGATGACGCGGATCAACAAGGCGCTCGATCCCGCCACCGCGCGGGGCGAGTACATCGGCGTGACGCTCATCGAGCCGGCCGCGGCCGCGCCGCTGGCCGACGCGCTCCGGGCCACGTTCGAGCGCGACCCGCAGCTCTACTACGAGGACGGCTTCCAGGAGTACGCCGACCGCGGCGGATGGGTCGGCGTCGCGCCGATCGGCGCCGTCGACTGGGCGGAGGTCGACGACCACCGCGACCTCGAGCGCGCGCGGGAGATCGCTTGCCGCTGCTGACCCGCATGATCGGGGCGCCGCTGCACGTCGACATCGGCCCCGGCGCGGTCGCCCAGCTCGCCCCACTGCTCGCCGATCGCCGGATCTCCGCCGGCGGCCACGTCGCCGTGCTCGTCGGCCCCGGCCTCGGCGTGGAGATCGGCGAGCTGCTCCGCCCGCAGCTCGAGAACGCCGACATCTGGACGCTCGAGAACGGCGGCGTCGACGAGGCGAACCGGCTCGCCATGCGGCTGCGCGCCGGCTTCTACGACGCGGTCGTGGGCGTCGGCGGCGGCCGCACGCTCGACGTCGGCAAGCTCGCGTCCACGCTCAGCGGCCTGCCGATGGTCGCGGTCGCGACGAGCCTCGCGCACGACGGCGTCGCGTCGCCGGTCGCGTCGCTGGAGGAGGGCGGGCGCAAGGGCTCCTATGGCGTGCAGATGCCGATCGCGCTGGTCGTCGACCTCGACTACGTGCGCCGCAGCGAGCCGGCCATGCGCCGCGCGGGGATCGGCGATGTCCTCTCCAACCTGTCGGCGATCGCGGACTGGCGGCTCGCGGGGCGCGAGCGCGGCGAGCCCGTCGACGGCCTCGCGGTGATGTTCGCGCAGACGGCCGCAAAGTCGATCCTGCACCGCGACGACGGGATCGACGACGACGACTTCCTCGTCGCGCTCGCGGAGGCGCTCGTGCTCTCGGGCCTCGCGATGGCGACGGCGGGCTCCAGCCGGCCGTGCAGCGGCGGCGACCACGAGATCCTGCACGCGATCGACCACCTCTACCCCCGCACCGCGCGCCACGGCGAGCTCGCGGGCGCGGCGACGCTGTTCACGTCGTTCCTGCGCGGCGACGAGCGGATGACGGAGGCGGTCGACGCCTGCCTCACCCAGCACGACCTGCCGCGGCTGCCGGGCGACCTCGGGCTGAGCGAGGCGCAGTTCGTCCAGGCGGTCCTGCACGCGCCCGGGACGCGGCCGGACCGCTACACGGTGCTCGAGCACCTGGCGCTCGACGAGCGGGGGGTGAGCGAGCGTGTCCGCGCCTTCCTCGATGCCTTCGATCGCTGAGCTGCGGGCCGCGACGCAGCCGGCGTCGCTGTTCGCCCGCAACAGCGGCGAGCACTGGGCCGGGCGGCTCTACGTCCGCCGCCTCTCTCCGTACGTGACGCGGGCGCTGCTGCCGACGCGCGTGACGCCGAACGCGGTCACGTGGGCGATGATCGCGGTCGGGGTGCTCGCGGCGGCCGTGCTCACGCTGCCCGGCGTGGCCGCGGCCGCGGCCGCCGCGCTGCTGATCCAGGGGCAGATCCTGCTCGACTGCACCGACGGGGAGATCGCGCGCTGGCGCAAGCAGTTCTCCCCCGCCGGGATCTACCTCGACCGGTTCGGCCACTACCTGACCGAGACGCTGCTGCCGATCGGGCTGGGCATCCGGGCCGACGGCGGCTGGGACGAGCTCGGCACGTACACGATGCTCGGCCTCGTCGC
>DATHJG010001090.1:0-4154 GCA_035489875.1 Solirubrobacteraceae bacterium
GACCACGCTCTCGTTGGCGCTCGTCAGCGCCGTGCCGGAGCAGACGAAGTTCGCGGCGCCGTGGGAGAAGAAGACCTTGCCGTGCGCCGGGTTGTACGTCGCGGGCTCGTAGCTGGTGAACGGGAACGCCGCCGACCGGCGCTGCATGCCGGCGCCGCCCCTGACGACGTCGAGCGGGGTCGCGGTGCGCATCCGCTCCGCGGTCCAGTACGCCACCACCGCGGCGCGCGACTGCTGGACGGCCTTGGCCCTGGCGGGCTGGGCGGCCTGCCCGGGCGCGGCGAGTACGCCGAGCATGGCGAGCGCGAGCAGCAGGATCCGTGCGCGCTTCATGCTGTGCCTCCTCGAACGGGGACGCCCGACACCCCGGGCCACGCGGTTGTCGGCGCCCACGCTATCCGCGGCGACCCGGAAACCGGTAACCCCCCGGTTCGGTCGCTGACCGGCGCGCGCGCGCGCCGCGGTCTCCAACTGTTCACAGCTCGCGCGGGCCGCCGCGGCGACGCGGATACCCTGATTCGCCATGCTCGTCGCACGCGGGGACCTCCGCAACGTCGCCATCGTCGCCCACGTCGACCACGGCAAGACCACCCTCGTGGACGCCATGCTCTGGCAGTCCGGCGCGTTCCGCGCCAACCAGGACGTGAACGAGCGCGTGATGGACTCGATGGACCTCGAGCGCGAGAAGGGCATCACGATCCTCGCCAAGAACACCGCGGTGCGGTACGGCGGCGTGAAGCTCAACATCGTCGACACGCCCGGCCACGCCGACTTCGGCGGCGAGGTGGAGCGCGGGCTGACGATGGTCGACGGCGTGTTGCTGCTCGTCGACGCGTCGGAAGGCCCGCTGCCGCAGACGCGCTTCGTCCTGCGCAAGGCGCTCGAGGCGCGGCTGCCGGTGATCCTCGTGATCAACAAGATCGACCGGCCCGACGCGCGCGCGGCCGAGGTCGTCGACGAGGTCTACGAGCTGTTCCTCGACCTCGACGCCGACGAGGAGCAGATCGAGTTCCCGATCGTCTACTCCAACGCGAAGGCCGGCCGCGCCGGGCTCGAGCCGGACGACCTCGCCGACGACCTCGCGCCGCTGATGGACCTCCTGCTCGAGCGCATCCCGGCGCCCGAGCACGATCCCGGGCACCCGCTCCAAGCGCACGTCACGAACCTCGACGCCTCGCCGTACGTCGGCCGGCTCGCGCTCTGCCGCGTGCGCAACGGCACGATCCGCAAGGGACAGGCGATCGCCTGGTGCCGCGCGGACGGCTCGGTGCAGCGGGTGACGGTCGGCGAGCTGTACGTGACGGAGTCGCTCGACCGCGTCGACGCCGCCGAGGCCGGGCCGGGCGAGATCATCGCGGTCGCCGGCATCCCGGAGGTGACGATCGGCGAGACGCTCGCCGACATCGACGACCCGCGCCCGCTGCCCGTGATCACCGTCGACGAGCCGTCGCTGTCGGTCACGATAGGCATCAACACCTCTCCCCTGGCCGGCAAGGAGGGCTCCAAGCTCACCGCCCGCCAGGTGCGCGACCGGCTCGAGTCCGAGCTCGTCGGCAACGTCTCCCTGCGCGTGAACGACACCGAGCGGCCGGACGCCTGGGAGGTCCAGGGCCGCGGCGAGCTGCAGCTCGCGATCCTGGTCGAGCTGATGCGCCGGGAGGGCTTCGAGCTGACCGTCGGCCAGCCCCAGGTGCTCACCCGCGAGGTGGACGGCACCACGCTCGAGCCGGTCGAGCGCATGGCGATCGACGTCCCGGAGGACTACGTCGGCGTGATCACCCAGCTGCTCGCGCTGCGCAAGGGCCGGATGGAGCAGATGATCAACCACGGCACCGGGTGGGTGCGCATGGAGTACCTCGTCCCCGCACGCGCCCTGATCGGGTTCCGGACCGAGTTCCTCACCGAGACGCGCGGCACCGGCCTGCTCCACCACGTCTTCGACCGCTGGGAGCCGTGGTTCGGCGAGCTCCGCACCCGGCCGTCGGGCTCGCTCGTCGCCGACCGCGCCGGGACGACGGCGCAATTCGCGCTGATGAACCTGCAGGAGCGCGGGACGATGTTCATCGGGCCGGGCGAGGCGGTCTACGAGGGCATGATCGTGGGGGAGAACGCGCGGGCGGACGACCTCGACGTGAACGCGGTGAAGGAGAAGCACCTCACCAACATCCGCTCGTCCACGTCCGACGTGCTCGTCCGCCTGGTCCCGCATCGCCAACTGTCGCTCGACCAGGCGCTCGAGTTCCTGCGCGAGGACGAGTGCGTGGAGGTCACGCCGGGCACGGTCCGGCTGCGCAAGGTCGCGCTCGACAAGATCGCCCGCACGAAGCTCGCACGGAAGGTCCGCGCCGGCACGGCGACGTGAGCCCGCGCGCGCGGGCGCTCCTGGTCGGCGTCGCCGCCGTCAGTGGAGCGGCCGGCGTGCTGCACTACGCGAACGCGCCCGCGCTCGCCGCGTTCGTGGTCGCCGGGCTCGCGCTCGCCGGGCTCGCGTGGGTCGTGTCGTTCACGACCGAGCAGGTCGGCGAGCACTTCGGGCCCGCGGTGACGGGCGTGCTGCAGTCGACGCTCGGGAACCTGCCGGAGTTCTTCGTCGTCCTGTTCGCGCTGTCGGACGGCGAGGTGGTCGTGGCGCAGTTCGCGATCATCGGCTCGATCTTCGCCAACGCGCTGCTCGTGCTGGGCGTGGTCATCGTGGTCGGCGCGCGGGAGAGCAGCGACGGCATCATGCGCTTCTCGCCGCGGCTGCCCCAGGACACGGCCACGCTGCTGTTCCTGGCCGGCTTCCTCATCGTGCTCGTCGGGGTCTCGGCGCGGACGCACGACCGCGCGTCGGACCACATCGTCGCGATCTCCGCGATCGCGGCGGTGCTCGTGCTGATCGTCTACGCGGTCTGGCTGTACGGCTACCTGAAGAGCGAGACGACGGCGGCGGCCGGCGTGCCGCGCGGGCCGAGCACGGTGCCGCTGCGCACGTCGATCGTGCTGCTCGCGCTCGGCGGCGTCGGGGCGGCGTTCGTCTCGGAGTGGTTCATCGCCGCGCTGCGGCCGACGATCGACCAGCTCGGCATCTCGGCGCAGTTCGCCGGCCTCGTGATCGTCGCGATCGCCGGGAACGCGGTCGAGCACGCGACCGGCGTCGTGCTGGCGGCGAAGGGCCAGGCGGACCTGGCCATCTCGGTCGTCAAGAACTCGGTCGCGCAGATCGCGGCGTTCCTCGCACCGGCGCTCGTGCTCGTCTCGCTGCTCTTCGCCCACCACCTCACGTTCGACCTCGCGCCGGTCTACGTCGCCGCGCTCGGACTGACGATCCTCTCGATCTGGCAGGTGACCGGCGACGGCGAGGCGACGTACTTCGAGGGCGCGGCGCTGATCGCGACGTACGTGATCCTGGCCGTCTTCACGCTCTACGAGTGACGGGCCGTCACCGCGCCGCGAGCGGCAAGATCGCGGGCTCCGTCGGCATCGGCTTGGGCGGCTCCGCCGGGACCGGCTGCGGGAACGCGACCCAGCCGCGCTCCCCGAAGCCCTCGAGCCCGCTCGCCTTGACCCCCAGGTCGGAGATCGTGAACAGCCGGTCGCCGACCACCACTGCGCGGCTCACCGGCGGCGTCCAGCTCGCGCCGGCGGCGGTGTGGCTGATCCGGCCGAGCTCGGCGATCCCGCTCGCGCGGGTGACGCGGAACCCGACCGCACCCTGGAACGCCTGGCTGTCCATCGGCAGCAGCGCGAGCTTCGTCGCCGGCCACCAGAGGAACGCGTGGTGGTCCCACTCGACGGCCGAGCTCGACCAGCGCTGGCCGAGCCGCGCCTGCTGCACGCGCACCGGCCTGGCGAGGTCGGAGACGTCGAAGAGCGAGAGCTGCAGGCCCTGGACGCGGCCGTCGTCGGTCGCCTCCTGCCCGACACCGAGCAGCAGGTCGTCGCCGACCGGGTGCAGGTAGGCGGAGTAGCCGGGGATCTTCAGCTCGCCGCGGACGCGCGGGTTCGCGGGGTCGGAGAGGTCGACCGTGTAGAGCGGGTCGGTCTGGCGGAACGTGACGACGTAGCCGACGTCGCCGAGGAAGCGCACGGCATAGATGCGCTCCCCGCGCCCGAGCCCGCCGACCTGGCCGCGCCAGACGAGGTGGCCGTCCTGGCTCGCCAGCGTCGTCACC
>DATHJG010001091.1:0-28665 GCA_035489875.1 Solirubrobacteraceae bacterium
GCCGTGCCGGTCGACTTCACGCTCGTGATGCCGGCCTCGAGTCCCGACCGCGCCACGATGCGGCCGCGCCTCGAAGAGGCGCTGCAGCGCTGGCGCGAAGCAGGGCTGAAGGCGGAGGGCGTCATCGGCGACGCCGACGCCGTGAACGCCGTCGCGGAGGTCTGCACGCCGGGGCGGTTCGACGAGGTGATCGTGTCCACGCTGCCGGGCCAGACGTCGCGCTGGATCCGCTCGGACGTCCCGTACCGGATCGGCGCGCTCACCGACCTGCCCGTCACGCACGTCGTCGCGCTGAGCATGGTGCACCCGGCGGCGCGCGGCGCGCCGCTGCCCAAGCGCAAGCGGGAGCCGATCGGCATGCTGAACGTGATGGGCTACCGCGGCGCGCGCCCGCGCTGAGCGCGCGCTCAGCGGGTGATGAACTCCAGCCGGTTGCCCCACGGGTCGGTCGTGTAGAAGCGCGAGGTCCCGGGCGCCGCCTGGTCCCACAGGACCTCGATGCCGGCGCCGCCGAGCCGGGCGGCGAGCGCGGTCAGCCGCTCGGCGCCGTCGACCGCGAACGCCGGATGGGCCTTGCGCGCGGGCGTGAAGTCCTCGGCGATCCCGACGTGGATCTGCGTGTCGCCGCAGGCGAACCATGCGCCGCCGCGGGCGGCGAGCGGCTCCGGCTTGGGCACCTCTTCCAGCCCGAGCACGCCGGTGAAGAAGCGGCGGGCCTCGGCCTCGGAGCCTGGGGGCGCGGCCACCTGGACGTGATGGATGCCCTCGATCACCCTTGGGACTGTACGGTGCGGACCCAGCGCAGCACGCGCCCGTCGGCCAGCGCGCGGGCGTCGAGCTCCAGCGCGGGCGGGTCGTGCGCCGCCACCCACGCGCCGACCAGCCGGGTCTCCGCGACCTCGTCGGCCGGCAGCCAGCCGCCGAGCTCCGGCCGCGGAGCGGCGCGCAGCGCGGCGGCCGTGCGCGTGCTCAGCTCGTCCGGATCGCCCGGCAGCGCGCCCCAGTCGACCACGCGCCCGCCGGCGATCCAGAACGCGTCGAAGCGCCCGCGCTTGGAGGGATGCGGAGCGAGCACGAGGCGCGCGCCGGCGTGCGTGGCGCGCAGCAGGCCGCCGAGCCGGCGCAGCAGCGCCTCCAGCCGCTCCCGCCGGCGCTGCAGCCAGGCGGCGCGCTCGTAGTTGCGCGCCTCGGTCGCCGCGCTGCGCTGGCCGTCGAGGTGGGCGAGCAGCGCGGCGCCGCCGTCGCGCCGGTCGACGAACAGCCGCAAGGCCTGGTCGAGCCGCTCGCGATAGAGGTTGGGATCGAGGTCGCCCAGGCACGGCGAGAGGCAGCGGCCCATCTGCCCGTACGCGCTCGGGTGCTCGCGGCGCGGCAGCTTGCGGCCGCAGTGGCGCAGGCCGAAGAGCGAGTTGAGCTGCTCGACCAGCTCGGCCGCGGCGGCACGCCCGCGTACCGGGCCGACCGTCACCGCGTGCCCGCGCGCGGGCTCGAGCGCGACCTCGAGGATCGGGAACGCGATGTCGAGCCGGCAGCGCAGGTAGACGTAGCCGTCGGGGCTGCGCTTGCCGCGCTTGTTGCCCGGCGGCCGCATCGCCTTGATCAGCCGGTCCTCGAGGAGTAGCGCGCCCAGCTCGGACTGCGTCGCCTGGTAGTCGACGTGCTCCGCCTCCCCGGTCCACGCGGCCGGCGTGGTGAAGTGCGCCCGCGCCCGCGTGCGCAGGCAGACCGACTTGCCGACGTAGAGCGGATGCCCGTCGGCGTCGCGGAAGACGTAGACGCCGGGGTCGCGCGGGAGCGCGGAGAGGTCCGGCCGCTCCGCCGGCGGCCGCCGGCGGGCGCCCGCGCGCGGCCGGCGCCCGCCCCCGCCGCGCTTGGGCCCGAGCAGCGCGACCGCGTCGCCGATCGTCGCCGCGTGCGCGGTCAGGCGCCCGAACAGCGCGCAGAACACGCGCGCGCACGTCTCGGCGTCGGGCAGCGCCCGGTGCGTCATCTCGACGTCGATCCCGAGCGCGTCGGCGAGCGCCGCCAGGCCGCGGCGGCGCTGCAGCGGCGCCAGCCGCCGCGCCATCGCGACGGTGCACAGGATCGGCGGCTCGGGCCAGTCGAGCGCCGCGCGCGAGAAGGCCGCGCGCAGCACGCCGAGGTCGAAGCGCGCGGAGTGGGCGACGAGCACGCGCCCGCGCAGCATCCGCCCGAGCTCCGGCAGGACGGCCTCGGGCGGCGGCGCGTGGTCGACCATCGCCTGCGAGATCCCGGTGAAGCGCTGGATCCCCGGCGACAGCGGCGCCGAGACGCCGACGAGCGAGGACCAGCGGTCGTGCAGCTCGCCACCGCCGACCAGCACGGCGCCGACCTCGGTCAGCTCGCAGCGCTCGCGCGCGAGCCCGTTCGTCTCGGTGTCGACGGCGAGGAACTCGGCGGTCGCGAGCGGCTGGGACAGCAGGTCGGCGGAGGCCAATCGAGGCGAAGCCGGTGACGAGCATGCCGAGCGAAGCGGTGGCGAGGCCGCAGGCCGAGACAGACGCGAGGCAGACGACACGGGCGTTGGGTGATACGCCTGCCTCCGGACGGCACGCAGGCGCCGTTGCACCGGTTGGCGGCGAACCGGGGCGATCGGCGGCGCGGCGGGTATAGGGTTCGCCGGTGAGCATGCGCGTCCGCTCTGCACTGGCCGTCGCGGCCGCCCTGGGGATCGCCGGCTGCGGCGGGGAGGAGCGCGCTGTCGGCGACCGCCCCGCGTCCTCGATCAACGTCACCGCGGCGATCGCCGACGGCGCGATCCACGTGTCCCCGCAGGAGTTCGGCGCAGGGCCGATCCGCTTGCTCGTCTCCAATCAGACCGCCTCCGCCCAGGAGCTCACGTTCGAGACGGGCGGCAACGCATCGGGGGTCACGCAAACGACCACGCCGATCGACCCGGACGGCACCGCCACGCTCGACGTGGACGTGACCGAGGGCGACTACGAGCTCAGCACGACCGACGCCAAGGTCGAGCCGGCGGCCGTCGCAGTCGGCGCTCCGCGGCCCTCCGCGCAGAACGACCTCCTGCTGCCCTGACCTTCCCGTGGGGGCCAGCCGTACCCCCGGCGGAGGGCCAGCACTTAGGGAATTCTGAGGCCAGCTTCATCGTCCGGGTAGGAGCGCGCTGGCAGAGTCCGCATCGTCCTCCCCCACCCTCCCCGGAGCCCCCACACACATGTCCCCCGCCCTCGAACATGCTCGGACCCACCTCGCCGACCTGCGCGAGGAGCTCGCCGCCGCGACGGCGGTCGGCCTCGCCGACCACCCGGCCTACCAGGCCGACCTGCGTGAGGAGATGGCGATCGCGGAGGCCGCCTACACGGCGGCGGCTGTGACGGAGATCGCGTCGTTCCGCGCGCAGCTCGGCGGTCGGCGCACCGGCTGAGCGCGCGGCTCCGGCGCTCGGGCGGTCGGCTGACCGCGCGGCTCCGGCGGCCGGCGGGTCGGCTGAACCGCGCGTCCCGCGGCTAGCGCGTCGCGAGCTCGCGCGGCACGAGCGCGAGCCGGCGATGCGTCCCGCTGCGCACGATCGCCAGCTCGACGGTCCGGTCGATCGTCTCGGCGGTGAGGAGCCGCTGCAGGTCGTCGACCCCGCCCACCGGCTCGTCGCCGACACCGACCACGAGGTCCTCGGGACGGACGCCCGCGCGGTCGGCCGGCGAGTCCGCGATCACCTCGACCACCTCGAGACCGCGCTTGCGGCCGAGCGCGGAAGCCACGGCGGGCGGCAGCGGACGGGCGCCGCCGGCGATCCCGATCCACGCGCGGCGCACGCGGCCGTCGCGCATCAGCGCCGCGATCACCTGGCGCGTCGTCTCGTTCACCGGCACCGCCAGCCCCAGGCCGATCCCCGCCACCGCGGTGTTGATGCCGACGACGCGGGCGCGGCCGTCGACCAGCGCGCCGCCGGAGTTGCCGGGGTTGAGCGCGGCGTCGGTCTGGATCACGTCGTCCACCACGCGCATCGTCCGGCCCGCGCGGGTGGGCAGCGAGCGGCCGAGCGCCGAGACGACGCCGGCGGTGACCGAGCTCGCGAAGCCGTGCGGGTTGCCGATCGCCACCACGAGCTGGCCGACCCGCAGGGCGGCCGCGTCGCCGAGCGGCGCCGGGTCCGGCGCGGGCTCGTCCGCGCGGAGCACGGCGAGGTCCGAGAGCGGGTCGGCGCCGACGATCCGCAGCGTCAGCTCGCGGCCGTCGGTGAACGAGCCGCGCACGCGGCCGGCGCCGCCCTCGACGACGTGCGCGGAGGTGAGCAGGAAGCCGTCCGGCGTGATCACGACGCCCGATCCGGCGCCGACCGTCCGGCCGCGCCGCGTGAGCCGCAGGTTCGCCACCGAGGGCGACACCGACTCCGCGACGGACGTCACGACACGCGAGTACGCGTCGAGCGCCTCGGTCTCGTCGGGCAAGGTCACGTCAGTCACTTGCGGAACGATAGCGACCCGTTCCAGCCACGCTCGTGGGCTCTTGACAAGCGGGCGGGGCGATGTGCTTTACTTGCATGCGTGCAAGCAACCGTTGCAACTCCGCAACAACTCGCCGACGCGCTGAACAAGCTCAGCGCCCACGTCAACCGGACCGCGTCTCCCGAGATGTTCCGGGTGCTCGGCGAGGTCGGCCTGTCCTTCACGCAGATGAAGGCGCTCTTCCTGCTGCAGGAGGCGGAGGAGCTGACCGTCAAGGACATCTCCGCCCGCCTCTCGATGTCGCTCCCCGCGATGTCGCGCTCGGTCGACGGGCTCGTGCAGCGCGGCTTCGTCGCGCGGCGGGAGTGCGAGTCCGACCGGCGCTCCAAGCAGATCGCCCTGCTCCCCGCCGGGCGCGATGTGCTCAACCGCGTGACCGCGGCGCGCGAGAACGCGCTCGTCGCGTTCGCGTCCGAGCTCCCCGACGCGGAGCGCACCGACCTGTACACCGCACTCCTCCCCATCGCCAAAAGGATCACCTCCCCATGACCGAACGGCTCCGGCTATCCGAGCAGAACCGCCGCTGGTGGACGCTCGGAGCCATGTGCTTCGCGCTCTTCATGATCATGCTCGACAACACCGCGGTGAACGTCGCGCTGCCGTCGATCCAGAAGGACTTCGGCGCCTCGCTCTCCTCCCTGGAGTGGACCGTCAACGCGTACACGCTGACGTTCGCCGTCCTGCTCGTCACGGGCGGACGGCTGGGGGACATCTTCGGCCGGCGCCGGATGTTCCTGCTCGGCGTCGTCGTGTTCGCGCTCGCCTCGGCCACGATCGGCTTCGCGCCGTCCGACGGCTGGCTCGTCGCCTCGCGCGCCATCCAGGGCATCGGCGCCGCGTTCATGATGCCGGCCACGCTGTCGATCATCAGCAACGAGTTCCCGCCCGAGGAGCGCGGCAAGGCGATCGGCACGTGGGCGGGCGTTTCGGCGATCGCACTCGCGGCCGGCCCGCTGCTCGGCGGCTGGCTGACCGAGGACGTCTCCTGGCGCGCGATCTTCTTCATCAACCTCCCCGTCGCGGCCGGCGCGGTCGCGGTGACGCTGTTCGCCGCGCACGAGTCGCGCGACGAGACCGTCGGCCGGAACGTCGACTTCCCAGGCATCGCCGCGATGACGGTCGGGCTCACCGCGCTCGTGTTCGCGCTCGTCGAGGGCAACGCGTGGGGCTGGGGCTCGCCCGGCATCCTCGGGCTGCTCGCGCTCAGCGTGGTCGCGTTCGCGGCGTTCGCGGTGATCGAGCGGCACGCGACCGCGCCGATCGTGGACTTCGAGGCGCTGCGCTCCAAGCAGTTCCTCGGGGCGAACATCGTCGCGTTCATGATCTCGTTCGGCATGCTGGCGATGTTCTTCTTCCTCGCCCTCTACATGCAGAACATCCTCGGCTACTCGCCGCTGGAGGCCGGCGTCCGGTTCCTCCCGACGACGGTCGTGATCATCTTCGCGGGACCGATCGCGGGGCGGCTGGCGGACCGCTTCGGCCCGCGGCCGCTGATGGTGAGCGGGCTGCTCATCACGTCGGTCTCGCTGGCCTGGCAGTCGCGCATCGAGGTCGACACGAGCTTCAGCTTCCTGATCGGCGCGTTCGTGCTGATGGGGCTCGGCATGGGGCTCGTGATGTCGCCGATGAGCATGGCGGCGATGAACGCCGTCGACCGCTCCAAGGCGGGCGTCGCCTCCGGCACGCTGTCGATGTTCCGCATGGTCGGCGGCACCTTCGGCGTCGCCGCGCTGGGCGCGCTCGTGGCCGCGGTGGGACGGCACGACCTGGAGCAATCGCTGCCGAACGTCCCCGCCGGTACGCGGGACGCGCTGGTGGACGGCCTGGGCTCGGGCGCCGGGATCGACGGCGCGCCGCGACAGGTCGTGGCCGCGACGCAGGGGGCGTTCGTCGACGCGCTCGGCACCGGCCTCACGATCAGCGCGATCGCGGTCGCGGCGGCCGCGGTGGCGGCCTGGTTCCTCATCTCCCCCGGCCGGCCGGCGGCGGTCGCTTCCCCGTCGCCGGCTCAGGCCGAGGCCGAGCTGGCCACCGTGTAGTCCGCTCGCGTTGCGCCGGCGCCTGTCATGGGCGCCGGCGCTCGCGTACTGCGCGCACATGCGATTCACAGCCGCCGAGTGTCATGAATGTCTCGCATCACGAGACATTACGACACTCGGCCGGTGTGCGGCGCTCAGCTCGCCCCGCCTCCCGCCGCGGCACCTCGAACCCGCTCCCGTCAATGCTCGCCGTTCACCGGCGTCAAGGCCCGGTCCACCCGTTCGACCGGCACACCGCGCCGCCGCACGGCGGCGTCTGCAGCCGGCCCCCGACGCGCAGGAACTGGTCCTTCATCGTGCGCGCCTCCTGCGTGCGGCGCGGGAACTCGTGCGGATCCTGGCCTTCCGGAGGCGGCACATTGCCCGTCGGCGCGAGCGGCGTGCCCTGCGGGTTCGCCGGCGTGACCGGCCCGGAATCGAACACGATCAGCGCCGAGCCGTTGTAGGGGAACGTCGTCAGCGCGGGGATGCCGAAGAACGGCTCGTCGTCGGTCGAGCGGCCGGGATCGAGCTTGTCCCACACGCGCGCGCCGATCGTCCGCGCCATCCCGTCGGCCGTCACCGGCGCCACCTGGTGGTCCCCGAGCGCGACGTGCAGCAGCACCTCGTGCGGCGGCGTGTTGGGCAGCGGCCGCGTCGTCATGTAGCGGGCGTAGCCGTCGGACTCTCCGCGATCCCAGAGGTTCGTCAGCAGCGAGTAGATCAGCGCGCGATCCAGCGGCTTGGTGTACGCGACGTCGAGCAGCGAGCGGAACGGGGCGAAGTCGACCGACCGTTGCAGCAGCGTCGAGTAGTTCATGCCCGGCACGCCGAGCACCGCGCGGTCGAAGTCGGGCGCGACGGCGGTCAGCGCGCCGCCCTCGATCCCGCCCTGCGAGTTGCCGTCGTAGAACAGCCGCCCGGTCCCGTCGAACGCGCCCGCGAACGCGGCGTGCGTGCGGAGCCCGTCCGCGGCGACCATCGCGCGGCCGAGGAACAGCGAGTTGAGCATCCCCTGCTGGAGGCGGTCGGCGATCGCGCCGAACTTGGAGAGGTCCTGGATCGCCGCGGCGGCCTGGCCCGTGTCCTCGTTGCCGTTGGCCGCCGAGAGCCCGCTCCAGTACGTGCCGCAGACCGTGAAGCCCTGCTGGTGCGCGAGCGTCTCGAGCTCCGCCTGGGCGGAGTCGCTCGAGTCGAGCGGGCTGCCGAGCAGGCCGTGGCCGTAGAGCAGCGCGCGGCCGCCGCCGGCCGGCACGTCGCGCGGGACCACGCAGCGGAAGAACGCGGCGTACGTGTTGCCGGGCTTCTGCGCCGGGAGCCCGTCGGCGCCGCGGTGGAAGCCCTTGCCGATCGCGCAGCCGTCGTTCTCGAGGAAGCACGGGACGCTCACGGTGCCCTCGACGATGCGCCCGATCTCGGTCTCGCTCGGCGGCGTCGCCTCGTCGCGCGTGATCGCGAACGCCGGCGAGCGGCCCTCGGGCTTCAGGTCGGCGAGGTTCGCGTCCCCGAGCGCCTTGAACGCCTCGTCGCGCATGTGCAGCATCGGCCCGGTGGTCGACTGCCGGCTCGCGACCGTGAAGTCCCACGCGAGCACGAGGTCGCCGCGGGCGATCCCGGCGCGATCGAGCGTGCGGAACACCTTCTGCATCGCGGGCCGGCGCGCCCGGATCGCCGTCGAGCGGGTCGGAAGCCGGTCGCGCAGGGCGCGGAACGCGAACGTGGGCCGGATCGGCTTGCCGCTCGAGGTCTTCAACCGGCGCAGCGCGACCACGTAGCGGCGGCCTTCGAGGAGGTTCTTCGCGGGGCGGATCAGCAGCGCGCGCTGCGCGTTCGACGGCGCGGACGAGTCCAGCTCCGCCCAGATCGGCTGCCGCTTGCCGGTCCGCGCGTCGATCAACACGACCGGCTGGCGGTCGGCCAGGCTCTGCGCGATGTCGGTGATCGGCACGATCCCGCTGCGCTCGAACGCCCGCCGGCTGTCGAGGCCGGGGATGCGCGCCGTGATCTGCTGGCCCGGGCTGAAGCCGTCGGCGCGGTTCCACGCGCGCGGGTCGATCCGCACGCCGTCCTTGTTGGCCGGCATCGCCGATCGCTTCAGCGCGAGCCGCCGCCCCGTCGGGGTGCTCGGATCCTTCTTGGTGAAGTAGTCGTTCGGGAACGGCAGCAGGCAGGTGCCGCCGCCGATCGGATCGCAGGTCGCGGCCTGCGCGGACGGCGCGGTGAGCGCGAGTGCGGCGGCGGCGGCGACGCCGGCCGCAACGGCGAACTTCCTTGTCATTCCTCCTCCTCCCTCGGACCGGCGCAGCACTCTACCGGCGCACCCCGACGTCGGATCGCGCCGGGAACGCGCGGAGCTACGGCAGCGCGTCTCGACCCAGGTCAAGGGCGCGCTCGCGGTCGATCGCCCGGGCGACCTCGAGCCTCGACGTGGCGCCCAGCTTGGCGAACACGTTGCGGAGGTGCGTCTCGACCGTCTTCGTGCTCAGGTACAACGCCTGGGCGATCTGGCGGTTGGTGAGGTTGTCCGCGACGAGCTCGGCTACCTCGCGCTCGCGCGGGGTGAGATCCGCCAGGGCGCTTCCGAGCGTCTGCTGAGGCGCGGCTGCGCTGCGCCGGGGCATGCGATGCCCGAGCTGCCGCAGGGCGCGAGCCACTTCCAGGCGCCGCGGCTCCGCACCGAACGCGTCGAACTGGCGCTCCGCCTCGACCAGCGCCGCTACGGCCTCGTCGCGCCTGCCAGCGCGGTCGAGCGCCTGGGCCAGGATCTGCCGCGTCGAGGCCGCGTCGGCGACGTTCTCGACCGACATGAACAGCTCGATCGCCGCACGACCCTCCGCGGCGGCGGCGTCGTACCGCTCCGAGGCCAGCTCGACGAGCGCTCGCGCGCGAGCCCCATGGGCGACGTACGTCGGCGTCCCGATCGGCTCGGCGACGTCCGTGGCGAGCTGTGCGGCCTCCCGCGCGCCTTCGAGGTTCCCCATCGCCACCTCGGCATACGTGAGCCAGCCATAGGCGATCGGGCGCTCGGTGGGCACGACGTTCGGGAGCGCGTCTCCGCCGACGCTCTTGAAGAACATGCGCTTTCCGGCTTCCGGTTCGCCGTCCTCGAACAGCACGAGCGCCGGCGCGGGGCTGAACCCGGTGAGGAAGTTCGGCGGCCCGTCCTTGCGCACGGCGAGGCTCTCGTCGAAGAGGCGCCGCGCGAGCGGGAACCGACCTTGGAAGTAGTGCTGCTCGGCAAGCGACCACAACGCCCCGAACTCGTGCCACCGGGTCCGCGACAGCCGCGCGACGGCGACGGCCTCTTCACCGACCGCCACCCCTTCCCGGCCGTGACCGAGCACGGTGAGCGGGTACCACTGGCCGGCCAGGAGCGGTACGACATGCAACCCGTCTCCCGCGGTCCGCCCGATCCTGATGCCGCGCTGGAAATGGCCCAGCGCGCCCCGATACCGGTTCAGGAAGATCTCGGCCCAGCCGAGGTGATGGAAGAGCACGAGGTGCCTCGTGAGCGCCTGGTCGGGCAGCGCCTCGAGCATCTCGACCGCGGTACGACGCGCCGTCTCGGCGAGCAACCGCTGGCCGGAGGCGGCGAAGCCGCAGGCCAGAGCGGCCAGCGCGCCGGCCGCGACGACCTCGTCGCCCCCCCGCTCCCGGCTCGCTGCCAGCGCACGCTCTCCGTGGAACCGCATGTCCTCCCAGCGCAGCGCGTTGAGCGCGTCGACGGCGAGCGCCCATTCCAGCGCGGCGGAATGCGCGGCGGCGCCCTCGGGCAGCGCCTCGAGCGCCACCTCCAGGCGGACGCGGGACTCCACCGCGTGGCCGAGGTACTGCTCGAGCTGCGCGCACGTGGTCTCGATCGCCACCCGCTCGGCCGCGGCGTCCAGGGGCAGGTCGTGCAGCACGTCGACGAGGATCCTGCGCGCCTCCTCCAGCTCCCCGGCGGCGATCAGCGCCTCCGCCAGCGCGGACATGAGCACCCGCCGCTCCTGGCTCGCGCCGGCGGTAGGGGCGAGCAGACGCAGCGCGCTCCTGAGGAATCCCGCGGCGGTCGCCGGCGCCGCCATGGAGACGTCGGCGGCGGCCTGCTTCAAGAGCACGACCGCTTCCGCGTCGCCCTGGACGGCCGACTGCTCGACGTGCGGAGCCCGCGCCTCTGGCGGCGCGCCGCGACGGGCCAGCGCCTTCGCGGCGCAGTCGTGCGCGGCCAACCGCCAGCCGGCCAGCGTGGCTTCGTAGACGGCCTGGCGAACGAGCGGATGCCTGAACGCGAAGCGACGGGGCACGGACGTCGGTCGCACCACGTCCGCTTGGACTGCCTCGTCGAGCAGCGGCAGCGCGACGGCGAGCTCGAGTCCGGCGATCTCGGCCGCGAGCTCCGGATCGAAGGGATCGCCGGCGACGGCTGCCGCCCGGAGCATGAGCTTCGCGCCTTCCGCCAGCCCGTCGACCTCACCGACGATGGCGCCGGCGATCCCCGGCGGGACCACCGCCCCGGACGCGCCCAGCCGCGAGAGCTGCTCGAGATAGAACGGATTGCCGTTCGCGATCCGCATCACCGCCTGCGCCCGCGGGGCATCGACGGTGGTCGCGAGCAGCGCCGCGGCTTCATCGCTCGTCAAGGGCTCGAGCGGGAGACGCCAGGCCTCGCCGCGCCGCGCCGCCTCCGCGCCGGCGCCGGCGACGCGCGGGGGCAGTTGCCCTGTGCGCGCCGCGAGCGCGAGCAGGACACCGGCCTGCGGAGGCCGCTGGATGAGTGCCGAGAGCAGATCGACGGACGCGTCATCCGCCCAGTGCAGGTCATCCAGGCAGAGCACCAGCGGCGTCGAGGCCGCGAGGCCCTCGAGCAGCTGCGCGACCGCGCGATGTGCGCCGTGCCGCTCCACGGGCGCGGCGGTGGCGACGACGCCCGTGAGGCCGGGGACGACACCGCCGAGCGCCGGCAGCACGTCCGGATCGAGGCGACGGAGGATCCGATCGCCGAGCGCGCGGATCCGGGGCGCGAGCGCGTCCGTGCACAGGGCGTACGGCACGCCGCGCTCGAACTCGGCCGCCCGGCCGTTGAGCGTCAGCCAGCCGCGTTCCTGCGCCGCTTCTCCAAGGGCCGCGAGGAGGCTCGTCTTGCCCAGCCCCGCCTCGCCGGTCAGCTCGACGTAGGCGCTCGATCCCTTGCCGATCCGGTCGAGCGCCGCGGAGCATGCCGCGAGCTCGCGCGCACGGCCGATCATGTCGCCGCCGCCGGAGCGGGTGCGGCAGGACGGCGACCCGGCATCGCGACGAAGATACTCGCGCCGGCGGCGCCGGGCTAGGCGACGACGCGAGCGGACGGCTCGCGCCCCGGTCAAGCCGCGACGGCCCGCGTGCGCCTGGGCGCCGGCCGGCGAGCGAACGCCGCGCAGCTGCAGCACGCGGCGACATGCGCGTCGGCGAAACGGCGCGCGTGCGAGTCCTCGTCGCCATCGGCGAGCGCCTTGCGGATCGCGACGCATTGCTCAGTCGGCGCCGCCTCGGCGAGCGCGCCCGCGAACGCCCGGCGCGCGGACGTGTACAGCGACTCGTACTGCCAGAGCGAGATGCCGAGCTCCTCGGCGATCGCGCGGCGCGACGCGCGCTCGCCGAGATGGCGCAGCTTCAGCACGGCCGCCTGCTGCGACTCGAGCGTCGCGAGCGCCTTGCGCACGGTCGCCTGCGTGTCGTTGCGGGCGACCTCCTGCTCGAGACGCTCGCCGACCGTCAGCTCGTCCGCCGCGAGCAGCCCTGCCTCGAGCGCCTCCTCGAGGGGAACGAATCGCCGCGATGTCCCCGCTCCTTCGCCGCTGCCGCCGCTGCCGCCGCTGCGAGCGCAACGGGGCCGGCCGTCGCGGGCGCGACGGTAGTCCTCGGCCTTGTTGAGCACAACCCGCGCGAACCACGAGCTTCCGCCCTCGAGTGCGCCCTCCGGGCAGCGGACGGCGGACCCGATCAGCGCCTCGGAGACGATGTCCTCGGCGTCCTCGGCCGTGAGCGTGGAGCCGAACCGGCGGAGAATCAGCCGCTCGAACCGGTGGCGGTCAGCGGCGAACCGCTCGACGGGACCTGCTGCTTGCACTGCGCGCATCTGGGATCCTCCCGTTTGCGGTGAGGATTCCGGCCTCACCCGATCACTGGTACGTGCTGGAGGATCGGGTGAGCACGACCCAGCGACTTCAGGCAGATGCCTGATCCGCGCACCCTGAACTTGCGCTCAGGGTGGAGGACTCAGGACCCTGAGGGGCCGCGAGCTCGAGCGTTCAGGCGGAGCCGAACGCGATGAACGCGCCCAGACCGAGGTAGGCGGCAGCGCTCGCGCGCCCCAGGTGCCGCCGTGCGGGCCCGCTGCCGCGCACCCGCTCGGCGATCGCGCCCGCGGCCAGCGCGTAGGCGCCGTCGCTCAGCGTGGCGAGGCCGACGAAGACGCTGCCCAGGATCGCGGTCTGCGCGGCCACCGAGCCGGCCGCAGGGTCGATGAACTGCGGGAGGAAGGCGAGGAAGAAGATCGCCGTCTTCGGGTTGAGCGCATCGACCAGCAATCCCTGCCGGAACAGGAGCGCGGCCGAGCAGGCGCTCGCTGCCGCTCCGTCCGTGACCGGACCGCCGTCGTGGCGGCGCAGCGCCGCGATGCCGAGCGCGAGCAGGTACGCGGCGCCGCCCAGCTTGATGGTGAGCAGCGCCACGGGCGACGTGGCGACGAGCGCGGAGATGCCCACGGTCGCGGCCGCCACGTGCAGCAGCGCGCCCGCCTCGACGCCGAGCATCGAGACGAGCCCTCCGCGGCGCCCATGTTCGAGCGTCCGGCCGACGACGAAGAGCACAGACGGCCCCGGGACGACGAGGAGCGCCGCGGCGGCGGCTGCGAAGAGCGCGAGATTCGAGAGGTCTGGCATGACCTCCAGGTGACGGACCACGCCACGAAAGCCCGGAGCTCCAGTTCGTCGTGCATCGCGGACTGCCGCGAGCGGCGCGGCACAGCCGGCGCCGGGGCTAGGATCGGCCCCATGGCCGTGGACACAAGCCGAGTCGCGCACCTGGACGTCGGGCCGGGCGAGCTCCCGGACACGATGGCCGCCTGGGTGATCCGCGAGGAACGCCAGGGCGAGCCGCTGGAGGCCTTCCAGCTCGAGCAGATCGAGGTGCCGCAGCCCGGCGCCTTCGAGGTCGTCGTCCGCGTGATGGCGGCGGGCGTCAACTTCAACAACGTATGGGCCGCCCTCGGCCGGCCGGTATCCGTCTTCCGCTACCACGACGAGGATCACCACATCGGCGGCTCGGACGCGTCCGGGATCGTCTGGAAGGTCGGCGAGGGCATCACGCGCTGGAAGCCGGGCGACGAGGTCGTGCTGCACTGCAACCAGGCGTCCTACGAGGACGTCGAGGTCCACGGGCTGGACCCGCTGGCCGCGCCGTCGCAGAGGATCTGGGGCTACGAGACGTCGTGGGGCTCGTTCGCGCAGTTCTGCAAGGTCCAGGCGCAGCAGCTCCTGCCCAAGCCGGCGCAGCTCTCGTGGGAGGAGGCCGCGTCGTACGGGCTGACGTACTTCACCGCGTACCGGATGCTGATCGACCAGGCCAAGATCCAGGCCGGCGACCGCGTCCTGATCTGGGGCGCCGCCGGCGGCCTCGGCGTGTTCGCGACGCAGCTCTGCAAGGTCGCGGGCGCGGACTCCGTCGGCGTGGTGTCGTCGACCGCGAAGGGCGATCTGTGCCTGGCGCTCGGTGCCTCCGCCTACATCGACCGCAGCGACTTCGCGGGCATGATGCGGCGCGGCGACGAGACGCCCGAGCAGGAGGCCGCGCGCGCGAAGGAGTCGCGCCGCTTCGCCAAGCACGTCAGGGAGCTGCTGGGCGCGCCGCCCGACGTCGTGTTCGAGCACGTCGGCCGAGCGACGTTCCCCACGTCGGTGCTGACGGTCAAGCCGTTCGGCAAGGTCGTGATCTGCGGGGCGACCTCAGGGCACCAGCTGGACTTCGACGTCCGCTACCTGTGGATGCGCCAGAAGCAGATCATCGGCAGCCACTTCGCGAACGCCTACGAGGCGACGAGGGCGAACGCGCTGATCGAATCCGGCAAGATCCGTCCGGTGCTGTGGAAGACCATGACCTTCGACGGTGTCGCCGAGGCGCACCAGTCGATGTACAAGAACGAGCACCTGGGCAAGATCGCCATCCTCGTGGGTGCGGAGGCCGAGGGCCTCGGCGCGACCGGCGAAGGCCCGGGCGCGATCCGTGCGGAGGTAGGAGGCTGATGGCCGGAGTGGTGCACATCCCCTGGTACGCCACGTTGTTCCGGGGCGACCGGTTCGAGGAGGCGCTGGGGCAGATCGCTCCCATCGCGCTGCGATATGGCGCGACGGAGCACTCCGTCTACCGCTCGCGCGACGACGCGTACCGGTTCCTGCAGCTCGCGACGTTCGAGCACAAGGTCGACTTCGAGCGCTACTGGAACGGCGAGGAGTTCTCGATCTGGCGCGGCGACTACTCGGGCTGGTACACCGTGCCGGTCCTGTACGTCTGGCACGACTTGGTGATGAGCGGTGGGATCGGGCAGCCCGTCACATAGTTCCGGTCCTCGACGTCGGGACACCGTGTCGTGCCCCGAACGCCTCCCCGGGCGTCCCTCCGTCTCCGGTCCGGGAGTTACATTCGGTCCGGGGATTACATCTGCTCAAGCGGAGCCATCGTCAGCCCCGAATCGTTGAGCTGCTCCCAGTACAGCTCGGCCTGCTCCTTCATCCCCGACCAGACGACCGCCTGGCCCTGGTTGTGGATGAGGTCGGCGATCGCGTAGCCCTTCGAGACGGACACGCCCGGGATGTGGCGCGCGAGCGTGTTCGCCACGTGGTCGAACGTGTTGTGGTCGTCGTTGCGCACGATGACCCGCCAGTGACCGCCCAGGTCGCTGTCGGGCCCCGCCGGTCGGGGAAGCTCGACGGTCTGGGACATCGCTCGAAGGGTAGCGCCGCCCGCCGCGGCGCGAAGTGCGCCGCGGCGGGTCAGCGGGATCGCTAGGGCAGGCGCAGCGGGCGCGTGCCCCGCGCCACCACGACCTTGCCGGCCGACTGCGCGCGCAGGGTCTGCGCGGCCGGGAACGGCGGCAGGTCCTGGGCGCACTTGGTGCCTTCGGCCGGCAGCGCGAGGGCGACGAGGTACGCCTCGATCGCCTTGTCCGCGCAGTCCGAGCCCTCGTCGTACGCGGTGTGCCCGTCACCGGTCATCGTCAGCAGGCGGGCGTTGCCGAGCTGCTGCACGAGCCGCTTGGACTCCTTGTACGGCGTGGCCGGGTCGTAGCGGGTGCCGACGACCAGCGTCGTCGGGTCGCGCCGACTCGTCCGGAACGGGCCGTCGTACTTGTCCTCCGCCCGGATCGGATACAGCCCCCAGTTGAGCTCGGAGTATCCGTGGTTCCAGAACGCGTAGTCGTAGTCCTGGTACGAGCTCTTGCCGGCCCGCAGGTACGGCTCAACGCCGCGCGGGTAGTTCTGCTCGTCCGCGCTGAGCAGGAAGTACCGGTCGGTGCCGGGCGAGAAGCTGTCGCCATCCCGGCCGTAGAACCCGTCCGCGATCTCCCGGATGCCGTTGCCGTCGCCGGCCTCGAGCTGCGCGAGCGCCTTCGCGAGGTCCGCCCACAGCCACTTGGCGTACATCTCCTGCGCCAGCGAGGCGCGGATGTCGTCGCCGTCGACGGGCCGGTCCGGTGTGTCGGACGCCGGGATCGGGGCGGCGTCGGCCTGCTCGATCAGGTCGTCGACGGTCCCGCGCGGGTCGCCGTCGCCGAAGCCGCAGCCGGCCGGATCGGCCGCGCACGCGCTGAAGAAGCGGCTGATCGCGCGCTCGAAGCCGGCGGTCTGCTCGTCCAGGCTGTCGAGCGGGTCGTTGATGTACTGATCCGGGTCGAGCGCGCCGTCCAGCACGACCGCACGGGTCTTGCCCGGGAACAGGCTCTGGAGCGTCGCCCCGAGGAACGTCCCGTACGAGAACCCGAGGTACGTCATCTTCTTGTCACCGACCGCCTCGCGGACCGCGTTGAAGTCGCGCGCCACGTTCGCCGTCGACATGTACTGCAGGTCGTCGTTGCGTTGGATGCAGGCGCCGATGTAGCTCGTGTCCTTGCGCAGGAGCGCGTTCACGTTCAGGTTGTCGGGCGTGGTGAACGGCTGCGAGTAAACGCCCTGCGTCTCCTGATTGGCCCTGCAGTCGAGCCCGTCGGCCAGGCCGGTTCCGCGCGGGTCGACGCCGATGATGTCGAAGCGCTCGTTGAGCACGGGGAACAGCTCGGCGCCGTTGAACTCGACGTACGGCGCCGCGAACGCGCCCGGGCCGCCGTAGTTGAAGAACAGCGAGCCGATTCGCTTCGACGGATCGGTCGCCGGCGACTTGGCCACCGCGATGTCGAGCGTGCCGGCGCGCGGATTGCCGTAGTCCTTTGGCACGGTCGCCGTCGCGCACTTCGCGCCGGCGTCCCCGCAGTCGGCCCAGTCGAGCTTCAGATTCGCGGACGCCGGTCCCGCCGCCGCGAGGCACGCGAGCACGGTGCCCGCCGCCACGGCGAGACGGCGCGCGCCGCGATGCGATGTCGTCATACAGCCTCCCGAGATGCCGGGGGCGTCCCCGTTGGACGCCCTCGTTGGCGGAATCCGTATCACCCGGAGGCCGCGCCGAAGTACGACACGGCGTGGTACGTCAGGCCGCCGCGCGCTTGTCCAGGTAGCGCCGCGCACCGAGGTAGAGGTGCTCGGTCGGCGCCGCCTGCTCGTACTGCACGGCGAGCTCGGCCGCGTGCTGGGCGACGCGGTCGCGAATGCCGGCTCCGAACGCCTCCTGGCCGTGCCGGGCAGCCAGCGCGACGATCTCGTGCAGGCGCTCGCGGGTGGACGCCAGGTGCGGGGCGACGTCATCGACCTGACCGAAGTGGGTGAGCGCAAGCGCCTGTGGATCCCAGCCCTCGATCAGGTCGATCGAGCGGTCCCAGGCCTCGACGTCGACGTCGGGCGGCGGCGTCGGGGCGATCACGTACTCCGACGGCGGGATGCGCACGCCGGCGACGTCGCCGACGAACGCGGTCCCGGTCGGCTCGTGCAGGTAGGACACGTGGTGCGCCGCGTGGCCGGGCGTGTACTCGACGCGGAAGTCGTCGAGCACGGTCTCGCCGCCGCGCAGCACCTGCAGGTTGGCCTCGGGCACCGGCACGACCTCGCCCCACAGGCGCCGGAGTCCCTCCGTCCCGCCGTACAGGCGCGCGGCGCTCGCCACCAGCCGGTCCGGCGACGCCAGGTGCGGCGCGCCGCGCTCGTGCACGTAGACCGGCAGGTCGGGCCAGCGCCGCACCAGCGCGCCGGCCGCGCCGGCGTGGTCGAAGTGGATGTGCGTGAGCAGCAGCGCGCGCGGGATCACGCCGCCCAGCGCCGCCACGAGCGTGCGCAGGGTGGACTGCGGGCCGGGGTCGACCAGCACGCCGTCGACCTCCCAGCAGCAGATGACCTTCTCGTTCCCGAGGTGCCGGGTGTCGATCGCACGCATGGCGCGGAGTCATAGCGGATGCGGGACAATCTCCACATGACCCACCGTCTTCCCGAGCCGGACAAGCCGTGGATGATGCGGACGTACGCGGGTCATTCGACCGCCGCCAGGTCCAACGCGCTCTACCGCGGCAACCTGGCGAAGGGGCAGACGGGCCTGTCGATCGCGTTCGACCTCCCGACGCAGACCGGCTACGACGCGGACCACGAGCTGGCACGCGGCGAGGTCGGCAAGGTCGGCGTGCCGGTCGCGCACAAGGGCGACATGCACGCGCTGCTCGACGGGATCCCGCTCGACCGGATGAACACGTCGATGACGATCAACGCGACGGCCGCGTGGCTGCTGGCGCTCTACATCGTCTGCGCGGAGGAGAACGACATCGACGCGTCGGTGCTCCAGGGCACGACGCAGAACGACATCATCAAGGAGTACCTCTCGCGCGGCACGTACGCCTTCCCGCCCAGGCCGTCGATGCGGCTGATCGCCGACACGGTCGCCTACACCGTCGAGCACGTGCCGAAGTGGAACCCGGTCAACATCTGCTCCTACCACCTGCAGGAGGCGGGCGCGACGCCGGTGCAGGAGATCGCCTACGCGATGTCGACCGCGATCGCCGTGCTCGACGAGGTCCGCCCCCGGGTCGGTGAGGAGCGGATGGGCACGGTGTTCGCGCGCATCTCGTTCTTCGTCAACGCCGGCGTGCGCTTCGTCGAGGAGCACGCGAAGCTGCGCACGATGGCGGCGCTGTGGGAGCAGCTCGGGCGCGAGCGCTACGGCGTCGAGGATCCCCGCGACCTGCGCTTCCGCTACGGCGTCCAGGTCAACTCGCTCGGGCTCACCGAGTCGCAGCCGGAGAACAACGTGCAGCGGATCGTGCTCGAGGCGCTGGCGGTCACGCTCGGCCGGAACGCGCGGGCGCGCGCGATCCAGTTGCCGGCGTGGAACGAGGCGCTCGGGCTGCCGCGGCCGTGGGACCAGCAGTGGTCGCTGCGGATCCAGCAGGTGCTGGCCTACGAGACCGACGTGCTCGAGTACCCGGACATCTTCGAGGGCTCGAAGGTGATGGACGGCCTCGTCGCCGAGTTGCTCGACGGCGCGCGGGCGGAGATGGCCCGGGTCGCCGAGCACGGCGGCGCGGTCGAGGCCGTGGGCTACATGAAGTCGGCGCTGGTCGAGTCCAACCGCGCGCGGATCGCGCGGATCGAGTCGGGCGAGCAGGTGCTCGTCGGCGTCAACCGGTTCGAGGAGACGGAGCCGTCGCCGCTCACCGGGGACGGCGACGGCGGCATCCTGGTCGTGGATCCGGCGGTCGAGGCCGAGCAGGTCGCGGCGCTGGAGGCGTGGCGGTCCGCGCGCGACGACGGCGCGGTGCGGGCGGCGCTCGACGAGCTCGCGCGCGTGGCCGAGAGCGACGAGAACATCATGCCGGCGACGCTCGCCGCCGCCCGCGCTGGAGTGACGACCGGCGAGTGGGCGCAGTGCCTGCGCGACGCGTTCGGCTCCTACCGGGCGCCGACCGGCGTCGGCGAGGCGGCCGCGCCGCCGCCGGGCGAGGAGGTCTCCGCCCTGCGCGACGAGGTGGCGCGCGTGAGCGAGCAGCTCGGGCGCGGGCTCAAGATCCTCGTCGGCAAGCCGGGGCTCGACGGGCACTCCAACGGCGCCGAGCAGATCGCCGTGCGCGCGCGCGACGCCGGGATGGAGGTCGTGTACGAGGGGATCCGGCTGACGCCGTCCCAGATCGCGCGCTCCGCGGTCGACGAGGGCGTGCACGTGATCGGCCTCTCGATCCTCTCGGGCTCGCACCGCGAGCTGATCCCGGACGTGCTCGAGGCGCTCCGCGCCGCCGGCGGCGGCGACATCCCGGTCGTGGTCGGCGGCATCATCCCCGAGGCCGACGCCGAGGCGCTCCGCGCGGCCGGCGTCGCGGCGGTCTACACGCCGAAGGACTTCGAGCTCACGCGGATCCTCCGCGACGTCGTGGGGATCGTCGCGGACCGCAACGGGATCGCTGCCGCGGCGTGAGCGGCGGCGAAGAGCCGCGCGCGGCAGGCGCCGACGAGGCGCGCTCGGCCGGCGGCAGCGAGCCGCGCTCCGCGGCCGGGGCCGCACTCGGGGCGCGGCTGCGGGCGCGGGACCTCGCCGCGGCTCCCGCCGCGCTCAACCTGCTCGAGAACCGGGCGCCCGCGCGCCGGGCGGAGATCGGCGCGCTGCTGGCCGAGGTCGCCCCCGCGCGGCTCGGCGGCGAGGCGCCCGGACACGTGGTCGGCGTCACCGGGCCGCCCGGCGCCGGCAAGTCGACGCTGCTCAGCGCGCTCGTGCGGGTGTGGCGCGGGCGCGGGCAGACGGTCGCCGTGCTCGCCGTCGACCCGTCGTCCAAGCGCTCGGGTGGCGCGCTGCTCGGCGACCGCGCGCGGATCGACGCCGACCCCGCCGACCGCGGCCTGTTCATCCGCTCGATGGCGGCGGGTGAGCGGCTCGGCGGCCTCGCGCCTGCCACGCGCGCCGCCGCGCAGGCGCTGGCCGCGGCGTTCGACATCGTCGTCGTCGAGACCGTCGGCGTCGGGCAGTCCGAGACCGAGGTCGCGGAGGCCGCCGACACCGTCGCGGTCATCGTGCAGCCGGGCTCCGGCGACGTGCTCCAGTTCCTCAAGGCCGGGATCATGGAGGTGCCCGACGTCCTGGTCGTCACGAAGGCCGACCTCGGCACGGTCGCCGACCGCGCGGTGCGCGACCTCCGCGCCGCGCTGCGCGCGCTCGGCGACCGCGCGCCCGTCGTCGCGGTCTCCTCCGTCCACCCCGTGCACGCGATCGACGCGCTCGCCGACGCGCTCGCCGAGCACCGCGCGGGCCTCGACGTCGCCGCGGCCCGCACACGTGCCCGCCGCCTCGGCGCGCTCGCCGACTACGTCGCGGAGCACGGCGCGCGCGGCCTGCGCGCGCTCGGCGGCCGCCGCGCCGCCGAGCGCTTCCTCGCCGACCAGGATCCGGCGCTCGAGGCGCCCGCTCTGCTGCGGGCGCTCGAGCGCCGCGGAACATGAACGGGGTCTGACCCCGTTGAGGTTCGCCCGCGCTGCTGCGGGGCTCGAGCGCCGCGGAACATGAACGGGGTCTGACCCCGTCTAGGTTCACCGCTTGAGCGCGACCTGCCGCGTGTAGCGCTGCGTCGCGCCCGCTTCGGTGACCGCCAGGGCCACGGTCGCGTGGCCGCTGCGCAGCCGCGCGATCCTGCGCTTCACGCTGCCGGTCAGCTTCGCGCGGAACTTGACCTTGCCCGCGCGGGCGATCGAGCCCTTGCCCGAGGCGATCAGCTTCGTGCCGAGCTTCTTCGCCGTCTTCTTGTCCGCCGTGAGCGTCAACTTGACCGTGCAGGCGGCGGTGCAATCCCAGGCGACCGCGATGCCCTTCCTGAGCGCCTTGCGCGTGTAGCTCTTCGGACCGTTGAGCGTCACCTCGCCGCCGTTCTGCCCGGGACCGTTGCCCGGGCCGGCGCCGCCCTCGACGTTCTCGCAGTTCGCGACCACGTCGATCGCGTCGACGACCGCGCGATCCTCGCCCGGCCCGCAGTCGATCGAGTCGACCTGCCCGTCGCGGGCGTAGATCACGTCGTTGCCGAACGGGATCTTGCACGACAGGAAGTTGCACGTGTCGGTCGTGGAGTCGCCGAAGATCGTGTCCTTGCCGGGGCCGCCGGTGAGGACGTCGTTGTTGTAGCCGCCCTCGACCCGGTCGTCGCCCGGCCCGCCGTCGATCGTCTCGACGTGGTCGTGACCCTTCAACGTGTCGTTGCCCGGGCCACCGGTGACCGTCGAATCGCCCCGGTCCAGGTTCGAGCGGACGAAGAAGTCGTCGTCGCCAGGCCCGCCGGCGAACGTGCCGCTGACGCTGAGATCGAGCTTCTCTACGCCGACGAGGTTGTCGTTCTCCCCGGGCCGGCCGTCGTTGGCGGCGCCGTCGAACGAGATGTTCAGGCGCGGGTGCGCCGACGCGCTCGGCTGGTCGAAGTCGGACACCGTGTCGATCCCGGGGCCTCCGTCGACCGTGTCGGCGGAGGGGTCCGCGAAGCCGTCGGGCATGAGCAGGTCGTCGCCCTCGCCACCCTCGACGGTGTCGCTACCGGCGCCGCCCTCGAGCTCGTCGGTGCCGGGGCCGCCGCGCACGATGTCGTTGCCCTTGTCGCCGTCGATCCGGTCGTTGCCGGCGCCGCCGTCCAGCACCTGCGCGAGCGGGCCGGCGCTGATCACGTAGCCCTCGATCGAGTCTGCGCCGTCCCCGCCATAGACCTCGGCGGCAAGGCTGGGGGGAGCGAAGCTGAACGACACGAAGTCGTCGCCGTCGCCGAGCTCGAACACGACCTTCTGCGGCATCTCGCACTCGACCCAGCCGTCGTATGGCTGGCAGCGGTCGGCGGGCGCGTCGATCGGGACCTGATCCGAGAAGCGCAGGCTGCTCGTGTCGAAGAGGCCCAGGCTTGGACCCGTGCTGTTCTTCTCGCCGGGAGCGGCACGGTAGTAGGCCGTGCCGCCCTCGTAGCTCACGGTGGCCGCCTCGGCGGCGGCGGGGATGGTGGCAGCGGCCAGCGCCAGCGCGCCGGCCACCGCGATGTTCGTGATCGGTCTCATGGGAGCGCAGCCTCCCGGCCGGCGGCCGCCCCGCCATCGGGGGTTCCCCCGTCCGCTCCCGCGACCCGCCCCCGCTATGGCTTGATCGCAACCGCCTTGGCGAACCGCCGCGTCGCGCCGCGCTCGGTCACCGCGCTACGGCGCGGCGGCCGCGCCGCCGGCGAGCGAGGCGATCCGCCAGCCGCCGTCGACCCGGACCAGGTCGACGGTGTCCTCGCTCGGCGCCTGCCCGGCCGCGCTGGAGCGCACCTGGGCGGTGGCGGCGTCGCCGTCGAGCGCGATCGCACCGACCGTGAGGCGCGGGTCGCGGACGTCCTCGAAGCCCTTCTCCAGCGCGACCTCGCACGGCAGCCCGATCTGCTTGACCGTCTCGACGAGCTTCGGTGCGAGGATGTCGTCGCACAGCGCCTGGTAGTCGCCGCCGTCGGTCGCGCGCTGGAATGCCGCGAGCGTCGAGCGGATCCGCTCCTCGTCGGACGGCCCGCTCTCGCCGCAGCCCACGAGCGCGCATGCGGCGATCACCAGGAGCAGGGGGCGAGTCACCACGGGCCGGAGCATAGAATGGGGTGGGATGGAAGGTTCACGAGAGCCGATCGGCTCCTGGTTGCGCTGCTACCGCTGCTGGTCGCAGGAGCTCGAGGTGCAGGTCCACTACGAGGGGATCCACCGCATCGACCCCGTGTCCGGGGAGCGCGGCGAGGTCGTCGACGAGATCCAGGAGGCCGTCGTGCAGTGCCTGGACTGCATGCACGACCAGCCTCACCTCGGGTTCCAGAACGGCCGCATCGAGCCGATCGAGGACCGCTGGGAGCGGATGGTCGCCGGCACGCCGTGGGTCGCGTCCTGCACCGTGACGGTCGACGCCGACGCGGTCGAGACCTGCTCGGGTCCCGAGGCCGCGGACGCGCTCGCCTACGCCGCGTTCGGCGACCACGGGACGCGCGAGTTCTTCACCCACGTGCGCTTCCACAAGCACGACGAGGACCAGATCGTCGTCCACCTGCTCGTCGAGCTCTACGCCCGCTCCTCCGAGGAGGCCACGCTCGTGCTCGAGGAGGCCGCCCGCGGCGCGCTCACGATCACGTCGCTGGCCGAGGAGTCCCGCCCGCCTGCCGCGACCGGCGGCGAGCACCCGCACTAGGCCGGGAGCGCGCTCGCGAGCTCTCCGCGACCGGCGATCTCGAGCTTCCGGTAGACCTGGCCCAGATGGCTCTCGACCGTCTTGGTCGTGACGCTCAGCGCATGGGCGATGCGGGGCGTGCTCAGGCCGGACGCGGCGAGGTCGGCCACGCGCCGCTCGGCCGGGGTCAGGCCGGCGACGCCCGCCTGCGCGGCCCGGCGGGGCCGCAGGCCGAGCGATCCGAGCTCCGCGCGGGCGCGCTCGGCCAGCGGAGCGGCGCCGAACCCGTCGGCCAGCTCCAGCGCGCGGTACAGCGTGCCCTTCGCCTCGGTCCGCCGGCCGCTCCGGCGGAGCGCGGCGCCGAGCTCGAGCAGCACGCGAGCGCCCTCGAGGCGGGGCGGCAGCTCGGCGAACACGGCCCCGGCCTCACGCAGCAGCCCGAGCCCGTCCGCTCCGCCCGCCACGACGCCCGCGGCGGCGAGCGCCGCCCCGAGCCGCGCGTCCCGGCCTCCGGCGCGCGCGAGGGCCAGCGAGCGTGCGGCAAGCTCGGCGGCTTCGTCCTCGCGCCCGGCGGTACGAGCGGCGAGCGCCGCCAGGCGGGACCAGTCCGAGAGCGGCGAGTCGCGCAGCCGCCCGTACACCTGCTCGAGGATGCGGCCGGCCTCGCGCGCGTCCGCGAGCGCCTCGTCCGCGCGGCCCTGCGCCTGGCGCAGGCACGCCCGCGCCTCGAGCAGCGCGATCCGCTCGGGCCCGCGCAGGTCGGCGCCGGTGCCGATCGCCAGCACCGCCGCCGCGGCGTCCAGGTCGCCACGCTCGACATGGCACTGGATGAGGATGGGAGCGGTCCACGGCGAGGGGATCCAGCCGTACGCGTGGACCTCGAGCACGAGCTCCGCGTCGGAGATCGCGTCGGCCAGGCGACCGCGCCCGTGGCGCACCCGCGCGCGGAACGAGCGCGCGATCGCGATCGCGACCGTGGCGCCGCGCCCGCCGGCGGCGTCGATCGCCGCGCCGAGGAGCGGCTCGGCCGACTCGAGCGCGTCGGCGCCGACGAGCGCGCCGGCCGCATAGCCGAGCGCGATGCCGCGCGCGTCGGCGTCCACGAGCGGCCCGGCCGCGAACGCGGCCTCCGCGAGCGCGCGCACGGTCGCTCCCCGCTCCCCCGCGAACGTGAGCCACGCCGCGATCAGCGCGCAGAGCTCAGGCGCGGCGGGCAGCGCGCCCCGGCGGGCGTCGGCGATGAACGGCGCGAGCTCGCCGCCGACCCGCTCGTGCAGCGCCTCGATCAGGATCGCGGGCGCCACCCACGCCGCGAGCAGGTGCTCGGCGAGCGGGTCCGCCGCGGGCACCTCGCGCCGCGCCCGGTCGGCGATCTCCGCCGCCCGCGCCGGCTGGCCGGAGACCTGCAGCGTGCGCGCGAGGGCGGCGCAGACCTCGGCGCGGCGGCGCGGATCGGCCGTCGCCGCCAGCGCCGCCTCGAGGTGGGCCTCCGCGGCGGGCGAGCCGACCAGCGCCTCGGCCGCGGCGAGCTCCACGAGCACGTCGACTCGCGTCGCGCCCGCCGGCGGTTCGTCGAGCGCGCGTGAGAGGAGCCGCACGGCCGTGCCGGGCTCACCGCGCGTGCGGCTCCGCGCCGCCGTCGCCCGCAACCGCTCGACCACGTCCGCATCTCCGTCGGGGCGGCTCTGCAGCAGGTGCGCGGCGATCCGATCGGGGTTCGCCGCCGCCTGCACGAGCAGCTCCGCGGCGCGGCGATGGGAGCGGGCCCGGGCGAACGCGCCGAGGTCGGAGTAGAGCGTCGACGCGATCAGCGGGTGCGTGAACCGCAACGGCTCGCCGGCGTCCAGGATGCTGGCGCGGGCGAGCTCGTCCGCGGCCGCCTCGGCCGCTGCGGTGGGCAGCCCGGCGAGCGCGGCCGCGATCGCGAGCGGGCAGCCGTCGCCGAGCACCGCGACCGCCTCCGCGAGCTCGGTCGGGGCCGACCCGAGCCGCGCCAGCCGCGCCATCACCGCCCGCAGCACGGTCTCCGGCGCCGCGTCCTCGACGGCGTGGACCGAGGCCGCCGCACCCATGCTCGCGAGCAGGCGGACGAGCTCGCGCAGGTAGAACGGGTTGCCGCCCGTCACCCGCGTGCAGGCTTCGATCAGGCGCGTGTCGGCGTCGCCGACCCCGGCGCGGACCAGGCGCTCCACCGCCGCACCGGTGAGCGGCTCGGGGCGCACGATCCGCGCGACCGGGTTCGCGCGCAGCGCGTCGAGCAGGTCCGCGGGCCCGCCGGGGTCGCCCGAGCGCACGGCGACCACGATCGCGACGGGCAGCTGCGCCAGCCGGAGCGCGAGGTGGCAGAGCAGGCGGAGCGACGGGGGATCCGCCCACTGCGCGTCGTCGACGAGCAGCAGGAACGACTCCGCGGCCGCGTCGCCCGCGTGCGGGAAGACGCGGCCGAGCAGCTCCTCCCGGAGGCACTCGATCAGCGCCAGGCTCCGGTCGTCGGCGGCACGGTCGGTGGATGCCGCGCCCAGCAGCTCGACCGGGGGCTCGAGGAGCTGCTGCGCCACGCCGAACGGGAGATCGCGCTCGAGCTCCGCGCCCCGGGCGGCGAGCACGTTGACGCCGGCGGCCTCGGCGAGCTCGCGCGCCGCGTCGAGGAGCCGCGTCTTGCCGACGCCGGGCGGGCCTTCGACCAGGACCACCTGGCCCCGTCCGGCCTGCGCTGCGCTCAGAACCTGAACGAGCGTCTCGAGCTCCGACTCGCGCTCGAGCAGCGCGTCCGACACCGCCATGGCTGGAGTCTCTCATGGTCCGCAGCGGAGCCTCGGGGACCCGCGGACGAAAGTTCGGTGAGCCCTCCCCGTTGCGACCGGCGGCCGGTTCCGCTCGGATGGTCGGGATGGCCGGTCCGACGACCCTGATGGAGCTCGAGGTGCTGCGCGGGAGCGAGCCGATCGAAGGTCGGCTGTCGCTCGCAGGACCCGCTCGCGAAGGCCCGGCGAGCTGGGCGTTCGTCGGCTGGGTCGCGTTCGTCCGAGCCGTCGACGAGGCGATCGACGCCGATGCGGCGTAAGGCGCTCGCGATCGCCGCGCTGATCGCCGCCGTCGCAATTCCGGGCGCGATCGCGGCCTCGGGCGACGCGGACCCGACCGCCTCGCCGGCCGCCCGCGCCGAGCCGGCGCCGCGGGTCACGGTCGCACTTCGGCTGGCCGACGTCCGCGTCACGCGACGCGGCGGCAGGTCGGTGCTGGAGGGCGTTCCCACCGGTCGCGGCGCGGTCCGCTGGCTGCATCCGAAGCAGCCCGCCCGCCGCATGCGCGCACGCCGGGTCGCGACGCTCTGGGCCGGGGTCCAGGAGCGCGGGAGCGTGCGCGTGCGGGTCGACGGCCGGACCGTGACCCTGCGGCGCCCGCGGCTCGCCGGCGGGCGCTTCCGCGCGGACATCGCGGGCGCCGGCCTGCGCGGCCGGGTGACCCTGCACGCCACGCTGCGCCATCACGACCGGCGGATCCACGACCGCTGCGTCCTCGCGCCCTACGCACACTGCGCCGGGCGCGACTTCACGCTGCGCGACCTCCACCGCGCCGACCTGCGCGGCGCCGACCTGCGGGCGGCGCGCTTCAACGGCGCGTTCCTGCACGGCGCGGCGCTCGCCGGCGCCGACCTGCGCGGCGCCGACCTGCGCGGCGCCACGCTGACCGGCGCCGACCTGCGCGGCGCGAAGCTCGCCGGCGCCGACCTCGCCGACGCGACGCTCGAGCGGGCTCGCGTCCGGCCCGGGCAGCTCAGGCGCGCGTTCCTCTGCAACACGAGGCTGCGCGACCGGACGCTCCGCCGCGACCACTGCGGCCGGGGCGGCCCCCGGCTGCAGTCGCGCTCGCTGCTCGCGGCCGCACCGAAGAAGGTCAGGCTGACCGTCGCGGTCACGGGCCCCGGCAGCGTCACCGCGAACCGCGGCGCGATCAGGTGCCCGCGCACGTGCAGGGCCCGGTACCGGAAGGGAGCGAAGGTCGCGCTCACGGCGAAGCCCGCGGCCGGCGCGACGTTCTCCGGCTGGTCTGGCCGCTGCAAGGGCAAGGCGAGGACGTGCCGGCTCCGGGTGCGCGGCGCGAGCACGGTCCGCGCCGCGTTCACGGCCGCCCCGCCGTCCGCGCCTGATCCGCCGCGGCCGCCCGCGCCGCCGCAGCCCGCGGCCGGCTGCCCGTACGCACCGACGCGGGACGCCGACGACGACGGCCTGTTCGACTGCCACGAGCTCGCCGGCTGGACGTTCAACGTCCACACGCCGGCGGACCTGAGCCGCGACGGCGACGGATCGGAGCGGACGGTGACCTCCGAGGTGGGCGTGCCCGACACCGACGGCGACGGCGTGAGCGACGGGGACGAGTACGGCAACAACGCCGATCCCCGCGACGGCGACACCGACCACGACGGCCTCGACGACGAGGCCGAGCTCGTCCGCTACCGCAGCGACCTCAACCACGCCGACACCGACAGCGACTCCCGCCAGGCGCCCGGCGCGCCACGCAGCGCGCGGCTCTTCGACGGCAACGAGGTCGCCGACACGCACACCAACCCGCGCAACGCCGACACCGACGGCGACAGCCTCACCGACTACTACGAGCTGATCGTCGGCAGCACCAACGCGCGCGTGCCCGAGCTCCCGAAGGTCGACCTCGTCGCCGTCCCCGGCCAGTCGAACGTCAAGGTCGACCTGGGTTACACCGTGACCGAGACGACCGGCACCGAGAAGGAGAGCGCGTCGTCGACCCAGAACTCGAACAGCCAGACCAGCTCCAACGGCGGCAGCACCGAGACCACGCACGAGCTCAGCCAGGAGCACACGGTCGGCGGCGGCTGCCACGCCGGCGTCTCGGACGAGCTGCCCGACGCCGGC
>DATHJG010001092.1:0-2364 GCA_035489875.1 Solirubrobacteraceae bacterium
CGGCGCGCAGCGCCCCGCCGCTACGCGCGCAGCGTCCGGGGCAGTCCGAAGTGGGGGAAGAGGCCGGTGTCGGAGAACCAGGTGATGGCGGAGACCTGGTTGCCGTCGAGCGTGAGCACGAACAGGCCGTAGGGACGCGCGACCGCCGTGTGCGGCGCGGGGAAGTAGCAGCCGAACGCCGGCTGCCCGTTCGCCCGCGTGGGCACCAGGCGCAAGGGACCGCCGCGCAGCGTCCCGCGGTTGCGGAGGAAGTCCGCGATCGCCGCGCGGCCCTGGTACTCGTGCGGTGCGGGCGGCATCGTGACCCAGGCGTCGTCGGTGAGCAGGCCCACGATCGCGTCGATGTCGCCGTCCTCCACCGCGTCGGCGAACCGGCCGACGAGCGCTCGCTCGCCCGCGGAGCCCGCGATCGGCGCCCGCTCGCGCTCCCCCGTGGCGCCGTGCGCGTCGAGTGCCGCGCGGGCGCGCTGGAGCGCCCCCTTGACCGACGCCTCGCTCGTGTCGAGCATGCCCGCCACCTCGGCGGCCTGGAACCCGAGCACGTCGCGGAGCACGAGCGCCGCGCGCTGGCGCGGCGGCAGGTGCTGCAGCCCGACGATGAACGCGAGCTCGATCGACTCCCTCGCCTCCACGCGCGCCTCAGGGCCTGGCGCGGTGTCCGGCAGGCCCTCGAGCAGCGCGTCCGGATAGGGCTGCAGCCACACGGGCTCCGCCCAGCGCGTCGGCGCGGGCATCTGGACCGGCTGCGGGGCCGCCGGCTGCGGACGGCGCGCGCTGTCGCGCAGCGCGTTGAGGCAGCGGTTGGTGGCGATCCGGTACAGCCACGCGCGCAGCGACGCGCGCCCGTCGAACTGCTCGAGTCCGCGCCATGCCGCCAAGAGCGTCTCCTGTACGAGGTCCTCGGCGTCCTGGAGGGAGCCGACGATGCGATAGCAGTGCACGTGGAGCTCGCGCCGGTGCGGGTCGGTCAGCTCCCGGAACGCCTCCTCGTCGCCCGACCGGGCCAGGGCAAGCGCCCGCCCGGTCACCACGACGTCCCTGCGGTGCCCGTTGCGCTCGCGTCCATGACCGTAAGGACACCATCATCGCCGGAAAGGGATCGGCCGTTCCGTTCTCGTCGCCGCCGGTGTCTCAACCACCGACCAGCGCGACACGGCGACAGGAGGACGAGATGGACGGCGCAACGACGAAGTGGAGCCCGGCACAGCGATGGGTCGTCGGCCTGACCGCGATCGCGGGGCTGATGGTCTCGCTCGACGCGCTCGTGGTCTCGACCGCGCTCAGCACGATCCGCGTCGACCTCGGCGCGTCGCTCGAGCAGCTCGAGTGGACCGTCAACGCGTACACGCTGAGCTTCGCCGTGCTGCTCATGACCGCCGCCGGGCTCGGCGACCGCTTCGGCCGCCGGCGCGTGTTCGTCGCCGGTCTCTCCCTGTTCGCCGCGGCGTCGGCCGGGTGCGCGCTCGCGCCGGATGCCGGCTGGCTGATCGCCGGTCGAGCGATCCAGGGCGCCGGCGCCGCGGCGGCGATGCCGCTGTCGCTGGCGCTGCTCAGCGGAGCGTTCCCGCCTGAGCTGCGGGCCAAGGCGCTCGGCGTCTTCACCGCGGTGGTCGGTGCGGGCGTGCCGTTGGGTCCGCTCGTGGGCGGCGCCGTCGTGGAGGGCATCTCCTGGCCGTGGATCTTCTGGATCAACGTCCCGATCGCGCTGATCCTGATCCCGCTCGCCCACCGCCGGCTCGAGGAGAGCCGCGGCGCCGAGACCGCGCTCGACGTCCCCGGGCTCGCGCTCGCGACCGCCGCCGCGTTCGGGATCGTCTGGGGGCTCGTGCGCGGCAACTCGGCCGGCTGGGGGAGCGCGGAGGTCGTCTCGGCGCTCGTGCTCGGCGGGCTGCTCACCAGCGGGTTCGTCGCCTGGGAGCTGCGCACCCGCGAGCCGATGCTGCCGATGAGCTTCTTCCGCGTCCGGCCGTTCGCGGGCGGCAACGCGGCGATCTTCTTCCTCTGGGGATCGGCGTTCGGCGCCGCGTTCTTCCTGGCGCAGTTCCTGCAGACCACGCTCGGCTACACCCCGCTCGAGACCGGCGTGCGACTGATCCCGTGGGGCGCTGTGACGTTCGTCGTCCCGCGGTTCGCCGGCGCGCTCATCCCGCGCCTGGGCGAGCGCCCGTTCGTCGTTGCGGGAATGTCGCTGCACGCCGCAGCGATGGCCTGGATCGCACTGATCGCCGAGCCCGGCATGGCCTACGGGTCCATGGTGGTGCCGTTGATCCTCTCCGGCGCCGGCATCGCGATGGCGGTCCCCGCAACGCAGTCCGCCGTCCTGAGCTCCGTCGCCCCGCGCCACATCGGCAAGGCGTCGGGCAC
>DATHJG010001093.1:0-2905 GCA_035489875.1 Solirubrobacteraceae bacterium
GAGCAGCCAAAACCATCGCTACCGCCGGATTCCGGTCCAAAACCCTCTGTACCCCGAGGCGCGGCTTCCCGAGCGTGTTGCCGCCAGCATGCGCCACCGGCTCGCGCGCCTGTCGGAGTCTGCCCGTCAGCTCGCCGTCGCGGCCGCCTCGCTCGGTCGCGGCTTCACCGTCGGGGAGTTGGCGTCGATGCTCGGGGCTCCGGCAACGTCGCTGCTCACCCCGGTCGAGCAGCTGATCGAGGCTGGCGTGTTCGCGGAGCGCGCCGATCGGCTCGGCTTTCGCCACGACATCATCCGGGAGGCCGTTCGGGAGAGCACGACGGTGTCCGGGCGCCGGGCGCTCGACCGGCAGGCCGTCGATGTCCTGCTCGCGGCCGGGGCGATCCCGGTCGAGGTTGCCGCGCAGCTGGCCACCAGCGCGGAGCCGGGTGACGAGGTGGCGGTCGGCTTGCTCAAGGACGCCGCCGACGCGCTCGGCCCGCGTGATCCGGCAGCGGCGGCCGAACTGAGCTGTCGCGCCCTGGACCTGATTCCCGCTGGTCACCACGCCGCCGGTGCGCTGGTCGCGACCACCACGATCCTGCTGCACGCCGCCGGCAAGGCCGACGACGCCCAGGCGTTCGCGCGCAAGCATCTGCGGAATGTCGTACCGGCGGCTGAGGAGGCGGCGGTGTGCCTGAGCCTGGCCAGCATGTTCGCCCTGTCGCCGGACGTGCGCGCGGAGGCGGGGCGGCGAGCCCTCGCGCTGCGCGATCTGTCCGACGAAGTCCGCGCCCAGCACCTGGCGCGCCTGGCTTACAACCTGGTCCAGGCCGGGCGGCCGAGGGAGGCAACCCAGCAGCTCCAGCTGGCTCGAGCGACGATCGAACGCGCCGGGGACCAGGCGGCGCGCTCGATCTTCGGGCTGGTCGAGGGGGTGCTGCGGTACGTCGACGGCCGCTTCGAGGACGCGCTCGCGGTCCACGAGCAGGCGATGCGCGACGGGTTCGGCCCCGGTGAGGAAACCCGCGAGTGGGTCGCCCGGAAGTGGCGCTGCGAGCTGCTCGCCGTGCTCGACCGCTTCGAGGAGTCGCTCGAGCTGATCTCATCGGGTATTGCCGCCGCGAACCGGGAGCGGCAGGCGTTCGCGCTGGACTTCTGCGAGACCTGGCGCGGGCGGCTGCTGTTCCAGATGGGTCGCCTGGCCGACGCGGCAGCCGCGCTCGGGGGCCGCTTCGACGCAGCCGGCGATGGGCCGGTGGTCGGCGCGCTGTACGCGGCGGGCGTCGTCGCCCTCGGGCGGGTCGCGATCCACACCGGTGACGAGCCAAAGAAACGCGAGACGGCGGCACTGGCACGCGCGATGTTGGCGGATGGCACCCCGGCCAACCGTGGACAGGGCGGCTGGCTGCTCGCACTCCGGGCGATGGCGGACGGCCAACCGGCGGATGCCCGCGCGATGCTCGACGCCGCCGGATTCGCTCCCGCCGGCCGCGTCACCGCGCTCTATCCGATCGATGTCACTGACGACCCACAACTCGTCCGGATCGCGCTCGCCGCGGGCGATGCGCGACTCGCCGCCGACACGGTCGCCGCGGCGGAGGAACGGGCCCGGCGCAATCCCGGGATCGGCTCGGTGCGCGCGGCGGCCGCTCACGCCCGCGGTCTGCTCGACGCCGACCCCGCGCCGCTCGCCGAGGCCTGTCTGCTCTTCGAGGCAGGCCCGCGCCCCATGGCTCTCGCCTCGGCGCTGGAGGACCTGGGGGTCGTACAGCTGCGCACCGGCACGCCGGCGGCGGGACTGGACTCCCTCGGTCGCGCGCTCGGCCGGTACACCGAGGCGGGTGCGACCTGGGACGCGGGACGGGTGCGACGGCGCTTGCGGGCCAACGGTGTCCGCCGCCGGCTGGTGACCAGCACACGTCCTAACGCCGGGTGGGCCGCGCTCACCGACTCCGAGCTGGCCGTCGTACGCCTCATCGCCGCGGGGCTCACGAACCGCGAGACGGCGGTGCGGCTGTTCGTCTCTTCGCACACGGTCAACAGCCATCTCCGCCACGCCTTCACCAAGCTGGGTGTCAATTCCCGCGTCGAGCTCGCCCGCATGGTCGCCGCGCATACCGAGAGAGCCGACACGCCGCGCCGACGCATTCTTGATTGAGTCCAGAAAACAGGCCATACTTCGACGCGTGCCAACGACTTCGGAGCTCGAGCGCATGTTGCGCGAGGCTGCCCTGCGTGTGACGCGTCCTCGGGTAGCGGTGCTGTCCGCGGTGCACGGCCATCCGCACGCCGACACAGATTCGATCATCCGTATCGTGCGTGAGGACCTCGGTGAGGTGTCCCGCCAGGCCGTGTACGACGTGCTGCACGCGCTGACTGCCTCGGGTCTGGTGCGGCGCATCGAACCGACCGGGTCCGTGGCCCGCTACGAGTCGCGGGTCGGGGACAACCACCACCACCTCGTGTGCCGGTCGTGCGGTGCGATTGCCGATGTCGACTGCGCTGTCGGCACTACGCCCTGCTTGACCGCGTCCGACGACCACGGCTTCGCGATCGACGAGGCCGAAGTCATCTATTGGGGCCTGTGCCCCGACTGCTCCACCGCTCGCAGTTCCTGAACTCACCCGCTGATCCCGGAAGGATTCCCGTGTCTGACAGCCCGAACGCCGTTGTTGGAGAGATGAATGAGGAGAGCGCAGGCGGGTGCCCCGTCTCGGCCGGTCGCTTCAAGCACCCGACCGAGGGCGGGAGCAACCGTGACTGGTGGCCGAACCAGCTCAACCTGACGATCCTCCGGAAGCACCCCGCCGTCGCCAACCCCATGGGCGAGAACTTCGACTACGCCGCGGAGTTCCAGACCCTCGACCTCGATGCCCTGGCGACGGACGTCGACGGGGTGCTGACGACGTCGCAGGAGTGGTGG
>DATHJG010001094.1:0-3903 GCA_035489875.1 Solirubrobacteraceae bacterium
CGGATACACGCCGCGGGTGAACGGATACTCGCCCGGCAGCCCAATCCGCTCGGCCTCCGGCAGGTCCGCCTCCGTGTACAGCGGCCGCACCGGCTCACCCGACAGCGTCGTGAAGCTCGCGCGGCGCTCCGGCACCGGCGCGTACCGCTCCCGGTACCAGCGCTCCAGGTCGGTCAGCGCGCGCTCCTCCGTGGCCATGCGCCCAGTGTACGGGTGGCCGATCTCATCCCTGGGGGCCATGACGCCTCCCGGCCGGCTGCCCATCATGTCCGCAGGAGGCGCGCCGACCGGACGGATCCGGTCTCGGGCTTACCGGCGGAGCCACCCAAGGATGGGACGCTCCGCCGGCGTTCAGCCGCGCATCGCGTCGCCGAGCAGCGCACGGGCGATGACGAGCTTCTGGATCTCGCTCGTGCCCTCGTAGATCTCGGTCACCTGGGCGTCGCGGTAGTAGCGCTCGGCCGGGAACTCGCGCGTGTAGCCGTAGCCGCCGAGGATCTGGATCGCCTCGCCGGTCTGGCGCCGCGCGACGGCCGAGGCGAACAGCTTCGCCTGGGCGCCCTCCACCGCATGCGGGCGGCCCGCCTGCTTGAGCCGCGCCGCGCGCCACGTCAGCGCGCGGGCCGCCTCGATCTCAGTCTGCATGTCGGCGAGCTTGTGCTGGATCGCCTGGAAGCGGGCGATCGGCCCGCCGAACGCCGACCGCTCGCGGGCGTAGCCGGTCGCCAGCTCGAGCGCCGCCTGCGCGATGCCGACGGCCTGCGCGGCGATGCCGATCCGCCCGCCGTCGAGCGTCGCGAACGCGATCCGCAGGCCGCCGCCGGGCGCGCCGAGCCGCTCCCCCGGCGTGTCCTCGAACGCGAGGTCGGCGGTGGAGGAGGAGTGCAGGCCCATCTTCTCCTCCTCCCGCGTGACGCTGAAGCCGGGCGCGCCGGCGCGCACGACGAACGCACTGATTCTGCCTCGCGCTTCGCGCTCGTCACCGCTTCGCTCGGCCCTCTCTCGTGCGAAGACGATGAACGTCGAGGCATACGAGCCGTTGGTGATCCACTGCTTCGTGCCGGTCAGGCGGCCGTCGATCGCCTGTGTGCGCAACGCCGCGGCGTCCGAGCCTGATCCGGGCTCGCTCAGCGCGAACGCGCCGAGCTCCTCCCCCGCCGCCAGCGGCGGGACGTGGCGCTCGCCGCCGTACGCGAGCAGCGGCAGCGCGCACGCGCTCGTGTGCACGGCGACCGTCACGCCGACGCCCGCGTCGGCGCGCGACAGCTCCTCGAGGACGAGCACGTAAGAGAGGAAGTCGGCGCCCGCGCCGCCGTGCTCCTCGGGCACGCAGACGCCCATCAGGCCCAGCTCCCCGAGCGCGCCGAACAGGTCGCGCGGAAACGTGTGGTCGCGATCCCACGCGGCGGCGTGCGGCGCGATCCGCTCGTCGGCGAAGCGCGCGGCGAGGTCGCGGATCTCGCGCTGCTCCTGCGTCAGCTCGTGGAGGCTCATCGGCGCCGCAGCGGGACCACCGTCGCGCGCCGGCGCGGCGGCGCCGAGCGTCGCGAGAGCACGACCGAGCCGAGCCCGCCGAGGGCGGCGGCCACGCCGGCGGCGCCGAGCACGCGCAGCCGCCGGCCGAGGCGCTCGAAGCGCAGCACCTCCCAGCCCTCCAGGCGCGCGACGCGGCCCAGCTCGGCGTCCGGGTTGACGGCGACGGGGTTGCCGACGAGCCGGAGCATCGGCAGGTCGGACTCCGAGTCCGAGTACGCCCACGACGCGGCGATGTCGATCCCCTCGCGCGCGGCGAGCTCCCGGATCGCCTCCGCCTTGCCCTCCCGGTACGTGAACGGCCCGCCGGCGCGGCCCGTGTAGTGGCCGTCGACCACCTCGGCGACCGAGCCGACCGCGCCGTCGAACGTGAGCACGATCGCCATCAGCTCCGCCATCTCCTGCGACGCGGCGGTGCAGATGAAGATCGGGCGCCCCGCGTCCTGGTGCTCGTACGCGATCTCGAGCATCTGCGGGTACAGGCGCGGCAGCACGCCCGCGAGCACGTCGGGCGCGAGGCGCTGGAGCTGGCGCACGCGCACGCCCTCGAGCGTCTTGCCGATCCGCTCGCGCAGCGCGTCGGTGCCTGCGTCGGTCGAGCCGCGCAGGCGGAAGCGGATGTTCTCCCACGCGTCCTCCGCGAGCTGGCGGCGCGTCAGGAGCCCGGCCCGGTACGCCGCGCGGCCGAACTGGAACGCCGACGAGCCGGCGATCAGCGTGCGGTCGAGGTCGAAGAACGCGGCGCCCTTCTCGTCCGGTCGCCGCAGGGCCGCCCCACCCGGCGGTGGAGGGAGGATGTGCGGCCGCTCGGTCACTCGCTCACACTCTGACGATGATCGCGTCCCCCTGCCCGCCGCCCGAGCAGATCGCGACGCAGCCGTAGCCGCCGCCGCGCCGCCGCAGCTCGTGGACGAGCGTGCCGAGGATGCGCGCGCCGGACGCGCCGATCGGGTGGCCGATCGCGACCGCGCCGCCGTTCACGTTCACGCGGTCCTCGTCGATGTTGAGCATGCGGATCGAGTTGAGCGTGACCGAGGCGAACGCCTCGTTGATCTCCCACAGGTCGATGTCGCCGGGCTGGAGGCCCGCCTTGTCGAGCGCCTTGAGCGCCGCGTTCGCGGGCGTGCGGGCGAGGTAGGCGTAGTCGTCGGCGACCTGCGCCTGCGCGACGATCTCGGCCAGGACCTCCTTGCCCTCGCGCGCGGCCCAGTCCTCGGAGGCGAGCACCAGCGCGCCGGCGCCGTCGTTGACGCCCGGGGAGTTGCCGGCGGTGTGCGAGCCCTCCTTGTGGGCCAGGCCGGGCAGCTTGGCGAGCGACTCGAGCGTGGAGTCGCGGCGCGGCGCCTCGTCGACCTCGACCACGGTGTCGCCCTTCCGGCCCTTCACGGTGACGGTCACCATCTCCTCGGGCAGGCGGCCGTCGTCGGTCGCGGCGATCACGCGCTCGTGCGAGCGCAGCGCCCAGCGGTCCATGTCGGCGCGCGTCATCTCGAGCTCCTCGCCGACCTCGGTCGCCTCGACGAACATCTGCTTGCCGCTGAACGGGTTGGTGAGGCCGTCGTGGACCATCGCGTCGAGCGCCTTCATGTCCCCCATGCGCGCGCCGAAGCGGGCCTGCGGCAGGAGGTACGGCGCCTGCGACATCGACTCCATGCCGCCGGCGACGGCGATGTCCACGTCCCCGGCCCGGATCGCGGCGTCGAGCACGCCGGTGGCGCGCACACCCGACGCGCAGACCTTGTTGATCGTCTCGGAGGAGACCTCCTTCGGGATCCCCGCGTTGATCTGCGCCTGGCGCGAGGGGATCTGGCCGACGCCGGCCTGCAGTACCTGCCCCATCACCACGTGCTGGACCTGCTCCGGCGCCACGTCGGCGCGCTCGAGCGCAGCCTGGATCGCGATGCCGCCGAGCTCGGTGGCCTTGAGGGAGGAGAGTCCGCCGCCGAGCTTGCCGACGGGGGTGCGGGCGGTGCCGAGGATGACGGTCTTGGGCATAGCGTCGGACGATAGCCTCCGCCGATGCTGATCCGGGCCACTACGGAGAGCCCGCCGGAGACCGGCGCCGACACGGTGGTCGTCGGCGTGTTCGACGGGAAAGGCGTGCCGCACGACGTCGAGGACGGCGCGCTGGGCGCGCTCGTCGACTCCGGCGAGGCGCGCTCCGAGTTCCGCGCGCTCACGCAGACGCACGCCGCAGGACGGCGCTGGATCCTGATCGGGCTGGGCGCACGCGACGACTTCGACGCCGAGCGGGCGCGGATCGCGGCGGCGGTCGCGCTGGGCCGGGCGCGCGAGCTGGGCGCGCGGACGCTCTGCTGGGAGCTGCCGCACAAGGTCCCCGACGCCGTCGCCGGCGCGCTCGTCGAGGGC
>DATHJG010001095.1:0-2215 GCA_035489875.1 Solirubrobacteraceae bacterium
GACCTCGTTGGCGCGGTCGAAGTTCGTGTCGAACCCGTTCATCACCAGCACGAGCTCGTCGGCCTCCTCGCGCCCGTCGGCCGGGTCGACGATGAACGCGCCGTACAGGCCCTTGGCGATGTGCTCGGCCAGCGGGCGGACATGGCAGTGGTAGAGGTGCAGGCCGGCGGGCTGGGCGTCGAACTCGTAGACGGTGCGCCCGCCGGGGGCGATCTCGCCGGCGCCGATGCCGGGGATCCCGTCCATCTCGGCGGGGTGGATGCCGTGGAAGTGGATCGTGTGCGGGTGCATGGATCCGTTGACGAACGTGATCCGCAGCCGCTCACCCTCGCGGCAGCGCAGCGTCGGGCCGGGGATGCGGCCGTTGTACGTCCACGCGGCGAACCGCACGCCGGGCGCGACCTCGATCTCCTTGTCCACCGCGCTCAGCTCCCACTCGCGCAGGACGCGGCCGTTCGGGAGCCGCGTCGTCGTGCCCCAGTCGAAGTCGCGCAGGATCGCGTGGGGGTCGAAGCCGTTGGCGCGGTGGTCGACCGTGCGACCGTCGCGGAAGCTCGCATGCCCGCCGGCCGCGTGGTCGCCGGCGTGCTCCGGCTCGGCTGCCTGTGCCTCGTGCTCCCACGGGTGGCTGTGGGGGACGGCGGAGTGCAGAGCGGCTGCGGCACCGCCGAGCGCGGGGACGGACGCGGCGAGCAGCCGGCGCCGACTGAGCTGGGGCATGCGCGAGATTATGGCATGCCTAAATCTCGATTGTCCAGTTGCCGACTTCCAAGTTCGGCTACGTCGAGGAGTGCGCGGACGGCCGGCGGCGCGTCGGCGAGCGACGGGACGGCGAGCGCGAGCCGGCGCTCCACGGGCGGTGCGAGCGGCCGCAGCGCAACGCGCGGCGGGACGGCGAGCGCCGACAGCTCCGGCACGATGCTGACGCCGAGCCCCTCGGCGACCATCGCGAGGATCGTCGAGACCTCCTGGACTTCGAACGCGACTCGCGGTGCGTGGCCGGCCGCGCTGAACGTGTCGAGGATCAGCCGCTCGCAGCCGCCGCGCGAGAGCACGAACGGCTCCGCGGCGAGCTCCTCCAGCGTCGCGTGCGGGCGTACGGCGAGCGGGTGGTCGGCGGGCAGGGCGGCGACGAGCTGGTCGGCGGCGAGCGGGCGCAGGTGGAGGTCGGGCGCGGCCCGGCTGACGACGCCGACGTCGATCGCGCGCTCGCGCACCCAGCGGATCACCTCCTCGTCGTGGCCCTCGAACAGCGCGACCTCGACGCCGGGATGGCGGACGCGCAGCGTCGCGAGGAGGCCCGGCAGCAGCTGCGCCGTCACGCTGGCGAAGCTGCCGAGCCGGACGCGACCGCTGCAGTCCCCGCCGCCGCCGGCGGCCTCTTGCCGGATCGCCTCGGTGCGGGCGAGCACCTCGCGCGCGTGGAGCAGCACCCGCTCGCCGGCCGGTGTCGGCGCCGTGCGTCCGTTGCGGCGGATCAGCAGCGCCGTGCCGAGCTCGGCCTCCAGTGCGGCGACCGCCCGGCTCACGCCGGGCTGGCTCATGGACAGCCGCGTCGCGGCGGGGGAGAACCCGCCCGCGTCCGCGACCGCGACGAGCACGCGCAGCTGCGCCTCGGTCATCGGCGGAATATGACAGATGCGCATTGGTAGGACGAGTGGCCGTGCGCAACGGTTATGCGCGATGACGGTCCGCTCACGTCGCCGCGGTCGAACGCGTTCTACGCGCATGCGCGGTTGCACAGCCCGCGCCGCGGCGACGCGCGGCTTGCCACCCGCGCCCAGGCGCGTCTCGCACCCCGCGGCCAGGCGCGCCTCGTCGCCCGCGCACACACGCGTCTCGCACCCCGCGGCCAGGCGCGCCTCGTCGCCCGCCGGCGGAGCGCGCTCGTGACGCCGCGGCAGCTCGCGATGCTGCTCGCGCTCGCGGCGCTGTGGGGCGCGTCGTTCCTGTTCATGCGGGTCGCGGTGCCGTCGCTCGGACCCGTGGTCCTCGCGGACGCGCGCGTGGCGATCGCCGGGGTCGCTCTGCTCGGCTACGCGGTCGCGATCGGCGCGCGCCCGGCGCTCCGGGTGCGCTGGCGCGACTACCTGCTGCTCGGCGCGATCAACGCGGCGCTGCCGTTCTCGCTCCTGTCCGCGGCGGAGCTGGAGATCGAGGCATCGCTTGCCGCGGTGCTGAACGCGATGGCGCCGCTGTGCGGCGCGCTCGTCGG
>DATHJG010001096.1:0-4009 GCA_035489875.1 Solirubrobacteraceae bacterium
CGGCGATCGAGAGGTCGTGGACCGCCTCGACGTCCTGCTCGCGCATCGGCCGCACCCCGGGCATGCCGGGGCACGATAGGCGGGCGCCGCGCGCCAGGGCGCGCGGCGGCCGGACCGGCGGTTCGAGCCGGCCCGGCGCCATAGAGTCCCCGCATGGGCGTGCGCGAGGAGTCAGGGACGTTCGTTCACGAGGGCCGGCGGCTGGCCTACCGGGTCTACGGCGAGGGGCCGCGGGTGGCCGTGCTGGTGCACGGCCTGCTGCTGAGCCAGCGCATGCACGAGCCGCTGGCGCGGGCGCTCGCCGAGCGCGGGAACCGGATCGTGACGCTCGACCTGCGCGGGCACGGCAGATCGGATCGCCCGCCGGACATGTGGCGCTACGGCATGGGCTTCTTCGCGCAGGACGTCGTCGCGCTGCTGGACCACCTCGGCGTCGACGAGGCGGTCGTCGGCGGCACGTCGCTCGGCGCGAATGTCACGCTCGACGTCGCCTCGCTCGCGCCCGAGCGGCTGCGCGGGATGGTGATCGAGATGCCGGTGCTCGACAACGCGCTGCTCGCGTGCGTGGTCGCGTTCACGCCGCTGATGGTGGCGTTGACGATCGGCGAGCCGGTGATGAAGGCGGTCTCCCGGCTCACCCGCCTGATCCCCGAGCGGCGCGTGCCGTGGGCGGCGAACGTGCTGCTCGACACCGTGCGTCAGGATCCGGCGCCCGGCGCGGCCGTCCTCCAGGGCATCTTCGCGGGGCGCATCGCGCCGCATCGCGCCGAGCGGCGGACGTTCACGGCGCCGGCGCTGGTGATCGGGCACCACCGCGATCCGGTCCATCCATTCTCCGACGCGGGGCTACTGGCCGAGGAGCTGCCCAACGCGCGACTGCTGGAGGCCAGCTCGATCCTGGAGCTGCGGATCGCGCCGGACCGGCTGACCGACGAGATCGCCGGGTTCATCGACGAGTGCTGGCGGCCGCGGACCGCGCGGCGGGCGACCCGCCGCTCCACGGGCGCGTAGGTTCTCCCTCCGCTACCCTTTCCGCCCTCGTGGCCAGTCGTCAGGAGGAGAAAGAGGCGCGCCGCCGGGAGCGGCTGGAGCGCGAGCGCAAAGATGCGGCCGCAGCCGCGCGGCGCAAGCGCCTGCAGCTCGTGGGCGGCGGCGTGCTGGCCGTCGCCGCGATCGCCGCCGTGGTCGTCGCGATCGTCGCCGGGATCGGCGGGGGAAATGACGAGCAGGCGGCGAACGCCCCGTCCTCCGCGGCCGCGTCGGTGAAGCTGCCGCCGCAGGAGACCTCCGACTACGAGCAGGCCGCGAAGGACGCCGGCTGCACGCTCACCAACCCGGCGTTCGAGGGCCAGAACCACGAGGACAAGGCCTTCAAGGCCTCGGACTACAAGACCAACCCGCCGACCTCGGGCAACCACACGCCCGACTGGTACCAGGACGGGGTCTACGAGCCGGGCACGACGCCGAGCCTCGGCATGCTCGTCCACCCGCTCGAGCACGGCCGCATCGAGGTGCAGTACAAGCCCGGCACGCCCGCGGGCGACGTCACCAAGCTCGAGGCGCTGCTCAAGGAGCAGAACGAGGGCTACCACATGCTCATGTTCGAGAACACGACCGGCATGGACGCGCAGGTCGCGGCCACCGCCTGGACGCACTCGATCACCTGCCCGGCGATGAACGACAAGGTGTTCGACGCGCTCCGGACGTTCCGGGCGCGCTACATCGACAAGGGCCCCGAGACCGTCCCCTAGGCGGAAGGCGGCGGCGCGGTCGAGCCGCGCGTGACCAGCTCGAGCGGCAGCACGACCTCCCGCTCGGTGTCCTGCTCCATCAGCAGTCGGCCGGCCTCGCGCCCCTTCTGGACCAGCGACTGGCGCACGGTCGTGAGGTCGGCGACCGCGGCCTGGGGCACGTCGTCGAAGCCGGTGATCGAGACGTCGCCGGGCACGTCGAGGCCCAGCTCGCGCGCCGCGCGCAGCGCGCCGAACGCCAGCACGTCGGTGGAGCACAGCAGCGCGGTCGGGCGCGGCTCGAGCGCGAGCAGCTCACGCGCGGCCCGCGCGCCGGGCTCCTCGAAGTTCGCCATCGCGTCGTAGATCGGCACGGGCGCGGTGGTGTCGAGGCCCGCGACGTAGCCCGCGACCCGCTCGCGCGCGACCTTGCAGTTGCTGCGCGCGATCCGGTCGACGTCGGCGAGCCCCTCGTAGTGGTCGTCGACGAGGCGGTCGGTGACGATCGCGACGTGCTCGTGCCCGAGCGCCTTGACGTGCGCGGCGGCCATGCGCGCGCCCTCGTGGTCGTCGATCCCGACGAAGAAGCTGCCGGCCGAGCGCGGCTCGTCCACGATCACCACCGGCAGCCGGCGGGCCGTGGCGGCCGCGACGGCGGGGTGGCCGTCGGGCATGCAGTAGAGGCAGAACGCGCCGACGACCGCGTCGCGCACCGCCACGACCTCCTGCTCCTCGCCGCGCATGCCGGGCAGCAGGAGCAGCTCGTAGCCCTTCGCCTCCGTGGCCTCCGTGAGGCCCTGGAGGAACGCGACGGCTCCCGGGTCCGTGAACGCGTAGGAGAGGCGCTCGGAGAACATCAGCCCGATCGCGCCGCGCCGGCCGGACCGCAGCCGGCGCGCGGCTGGGTCCGGCCCGGCGTAGCCGAGCTCCTTCGCGGTCTCCAGCACCTTGCGGCGCAGCACGGGAGCGAGCTGGTCGGGCCGGTTGTAGGCGTTCGAGACCGTCGTGCGCGAGACGCCCAAGGCGTCGGCGATCGTCTGCAGCGTCACCCGCTCTCCCACCGGGACCGTTCTACCGGTTCCGGCGACACGCGGTCGGCCAGCGCGATCAGACGGGACGCGACGACGCGCCGGGTTGCCGCCGCGGGAGCGTCCGCGACGGGCGACTGGACCGGCGCCTGCGGGAGCGCGGACTGCACGTGGGACTCGGAGGCTTGGCGGACGATCTGTGCCTGGATCGGGAGCATGGGGATCGCTCCTTTCGTGGTTGAGGGGGAGACCTGGGGAGGATCTGTATCGATACAGTATCGGAGACTTCTGAATCGGTCAAGACGACGTTCATCGGCTCGTCACAGCGCCGTTCGAACGAGCCCGGAGCGACCAGCGAGGGAGACCGTCAGCCCGCCGGCGGCTCGCGCCAGCCGCCGGTCTGGCCGCGATAAAGGCCGTGGCCGCCGAGCACCATTCGGGCGGTGCGGAGCAGAATCTGGAGGTCCAGGCGCAGCGAGGCGTGCTCGACGTACCAGAGGTCGAGCTCGATCCGCTCGTGCCACGGCAGCGACGCCCGGCCGTTGACCTGCGCCCAGCCGGTCAGGCCCGGGCGGACGCCGAGGCGGCCGCGCTGGCGCTCGGTGTAGCGGTCGACCTGCACCTGCACCGTCGGGCGCGGCCCGACGATCGACATCTCGCCGCGCAGCACGTTGACGAGGTTGGGCAGCTCGTCCATCGACGTGCGCCGCAGCACCGCGCCGAGCCGGGTGATGCGCGAGTCGCCTGCGTCGATGGCCAGCCCGGAGCCCATCGACTCCGCCCCGCTCACCATCGTGCGCAGCTTGTAGAGGTCGAACGGCTCGCCGTCGAGCCCGACGCGGCGCTGCCGGTAGATCGGGTGCCCGTGGGTCTCGAGCCGGATCAGCAGCGCCGCGAGCCCGACCGCCGGCGCCGCCAGCACGAGCGCGGCTCCGGCGACGGCGACGTCGAGCGCCCGCTTTCCGCGGTAGCTCACCGCGTGCCCTCCGGCGCCTCCCACCCCGCGGGGGTGCCGTGCCGAGGTGGTCGTAGAGCCCGGCGGCGAGCGCGGCGGTCGTCGCGACGTAGTAGCGCGCGACGAGCAGCGGGCGCAGGCGGACCCGCCCGCCGGCCACCGCCGCGCCGAGCAGCCCGACCTGCGCGAGCGCGGCCGCCCGGTATGCGGGGCGGCGCTCGCGCAGCAGCGCGAGCGTCGCGCCCGCGACGGCCACGTGCAGCAGCGGCGAGGCGTAGCGCAGCACGCGGTGCGAC
>DATHJG010001097.1:0-2106 GCA_035489875.1 Solirubrobacteraceae bacterium
TGGCAGACCGCCTCGACGTTGTTGCCGTCGGGATCGCGCACGAACGCTCCGAAGTAGTGCTCGTGGTACTCCGGCCATACGCGCGGCTCGTGGAGCACCTCGGCGCCAGCCGCCACGGCCGCATCGAAGAACGCCTGCACGGCGGGGCGGTCCGGCGCCGTGAACGCGAGATGCGACTCGCGGAACCCGTCGCCGGTCTGCTGGGCGCCGAGCCAGAAGTCGGGGAAGTCGGTCCCATAGCCGATGACGGTGCCGAAGTCGAGCACGCGCTGCCCGCCGATCGGGGCCAGTACGGCGTCGTAGAACGCGGCGCTGGCCAGGAGGTCGGCGCACTGGATGGAGACGTGATCGATCATGTCGGAATTCTTGCCGACGCGCCGCGCGAAATTCGACGCCCGCCCGCACGGATTGCAATACATTGCGGGCCGCGGATTTGGCGAGGGGAGAGCCGATGCCGGACCAGCCGATCATTCCTCGAGACGATGTGCTCCGTGGCGTCGGGGGTCGCACGATCCCCGGCCTCGGGGGCCGGGTCGTGCTCGCGGACGCCACGCGCATCGAACTCACGGCGACGGGTGCGGCCGCCGCAGCTGCGGCCGCACTTGCGCCGCGGCCGGTCACGGTCATCCGTCCGGCCGACCTGCTCGTCATCACGTTCTCGTTTGCCAACCTCCAGTTCTCCGGCAGCGGCCCATCAGCGGTGCTCCGACGGCGGGTCGCCAGCCGGCCGGCGTTCCTGATCGTCGAGTTCCCGTCGCAGCACATCGTCGAGAAGGCATTCTTCGAGGGCGCCGCAGGTATCGCCGTGGAGACCCCGGAGCCGCCGGCCGGGGATACGTCGCCGGCCCACGCCCCGCCGCCCGACCCCGACGCCGGAAAGGAAGGCGCCGGGAGCAGCGAGTCCCCCGACTCACCCCCAATTCGCGCGCTCGTCGCCGGGCCCTCGCGGCTGGTGTTCAGAATTGCCAAGGAAGAGATTCCCTACACGCTCGAGGGGCTGCTCGCCGCGTGCTCGTACCTCCCGCTCAGCGTCGTCCCGCACGCCAAGCCCGCGCCATCGGGCCGCGTCATCTCCGTCCACGATCTGGTCGGCAGCAAGGCGGTCGACGTCAAGGCCGCGGTCGCGGCGAAACCGAGCGGCCGCAGCGACGCGGCTCGCCGCGCCGCTCGCTTCAACGGCGTCGGCAGGATGGCTGCGGTCTCGCGGAGCCTCACCACCGCCGGCCAGCTCGCGCACCGCTTCGGCGCCGAGCACGCGCTCGCGACGTCGGCCCAACTGTCGATCGGCGCCCAGCTCGGTCTCGGCCGGTTCGTCGACGACCTCGCCGCGGCCGGCATCCTGCAGGTGAAGCCGCTGCCCCGCCCGCCGGAAGCAACCGAGACGGCGCTCGAGCTGCCCTGGCGGCTGCTCCTCTCCCCCGGACCCGACGGCGGGTTCGCGCATCAGACCGTCGCCGTCGACCAAACCGGGCGGGTCGAGCTGTGGCACTCGCGACTCGGCGTCCGCATCACGCAACCGAAAGGCGTCCGCGTCGACGAGGAACTCGCCAAACAGCGCATCGTGCGCGCAATCTGGACGAGGGACAACGACGACTTCCCGTTCCTCACCGACTTCGACTTCCCGTTCACGCCGCAACCGGACGACCCCGCCAATTTCCCGGATGCCACCGGGTTGGAGGACCGTCCGCAGTTCCGGATGGCGCTCAACAGCCGGGATCGCATGCTGCTCGTCCACGAGACGTCGAACTTCACGCTCAAGCGCAACCTCACCCAGGCCTACATCCCGCCCCCGGTCGAGGTCGACCGGCTGATGCTCACGTCGCTCGGCGGCTGGCTCAGCTCCGACGTGCAGATCGCCAAGCTGCCCGACGGCCCGTTCAGCCTGCAGCAGTGGAAGCACCGCGCCACGATGGGCCGCGACCACGAGGTGAAGGTCGTCTACGCCGGCTTCCTGTTCCCGTTCGGCCACAAGGCCTCGCTCGTGAAGGTCACCGAGCGCAAGTTCACGCCCGGTCGCCCCGGCAACCCGGCCTACCTGTACCAGCGCATGTTCATCATCGTCCAGGAACCGACGCGCACGTACAACGACGCACGCACCGACTCGGA
>DATHJG010001098.1:0-2625 GCA_035489875.1 Solirubrobacteraceae bacterium
CGCTGCGTGCGACGCCTTGCCGCCCTCGGCGGTGAGGATCCCCTGCGCGGCGAAGAAGCCGTGCACGTCGTCGGCCTCGGTGAACGGCCGCACGAGGATCACGCGCCGGCCGCGCTGGGCCCAGTCGACGGCGTCGTCGGGCGTGAACACGATCTGCCCCTTGGCAGCGCCCGGCGATGCGGCGACGCCCGTCGCGAGCACGTCGAACTCCGCATCCGGGGCGAACGTCGGGTGCAGGAGCGCGTCGAGGCTCGCGGCGTCGATCGTGTCCAGCGCCTCGCCGGGCGTGAGCAGGCCCTCCGACACCGCGTCGACCGCGAAGCGCACCGCCGCCTGAGCGGGACGCTTGGCGTTGCGCGTCTGCAGCATGTACAGCGCGCCCTCCTCGACCGTGAACTCGGTGTCCTGCATGTCCTTGTAGTGCGCCTCGAGCGTGCGCAGGATCTCGAGCAGCTCGGCGTGCGCGGCGGGCATCGTCTCCGCCATCTCCGCGAGGTCGCGCGGCGTGCGCACGCCGGACACCACGTCCTCGCCCTGGGCGTTGACGAGGAAGTCGCCGGACGGCTCGGGTGCGCCGGTCACCTCGTCGCGCGAGAACGCGACGCCCGAGCACGACGTGTCGCCCTTGTTGCCGAACACCATCTGCTGCACGTTGCAGGCGGTGCCCCAGTCGTCGGGGATGTGGTTGATGCGCCGGTAGGTCGCGGCCCGCTTGCCCAGCCAGGAGTCGAACACCGCGCGGATCGCCTGGCGCAGCTGCTCGGCGGGGTCCTGCGGGAACTCCTCGCCGGTCTCGTCGGCGTAGATCGCCTTGAACTGGCCGACCAGCGCGCGCAGGTCGTCCTCGGAGAGCTCGACGTCGTCGGTCACGCCGGCCGCCTGCTTGCGCGCGGCGATCGCCGCCTCCAGCCGCTCGCCCGGGATGCCGCGACAGACGTTGGCGAACATCTGCACGAACCGGCGGTAGGCGTCCCACGCGAAGCGCGGGTTCTCCGTCTTCGCGGCGAGACCGTCGACCGAGCGGTCGTTGAGGCCGAGGTTGAGGACCGTGTCCATCATCCCCGGCATCGACTCGCGCGCGCCCGAGCGCACGGAGACGAGCAGCGGGTCGCCGGGGTCCCCGAGCCGCTTCCCCGCGCGCTGCTCCAACACGCCGAGCGCGTCGGCGAGCTCCTCGGCGAGGCCCTCCGGCTCGGTGCGATCGTCGTGCATGTAGCGCACGCACGCCTCCGTCGTGATCGTGAAGCCGGTCGGCACGCGCTCGGGCCCGAGCACCCTGGTCATCTCCGCCACGTTGGCGCCCTTGCCGCCGAGCAGCTCGCGCATGTCGCGGCTGCCCTGGTCGAACGGCACGATCCACTTCGTCCTCGGCGGCGCGGTCATCGCCATATCCTGGCCGATCCGGGTGATCGCATGACGGGCAGTAGTAGGGCTGGCCACACTACTACTGACTGGCCCGCCCCATGTCCGACCCGGCGGGGTCTCGGCAGTATGCAGTCAGACAACAAATGGAACCCGATCTCACGGAGGGGATCGGCCCGCTCTACGCCCCAGGTATCGCTCTCTCCTTTCCCCAGCAACCCCGGGCCTGAGCCGCATAGAGGTCGCCGCGCTCCCCCGCGGCGGCCTCTTTCTCTTTCACGGTGTCAGCTTTGACACCGCCCCCGCGTCCGTGGGAGTGTCGGCGCACCCTCGATCGCCAAGGAGGGACGCGCCTCTGGCGACGCCGCCGCTAGTCGTTGACGACCACCATCTTGCCCTGAGCTTCGTTGGTCTCCATCACGCGGTGTGCCTCGCGTATCTCCTCGAAGCGGAAGACGCGCGACGGCTTTGCCTTGAGGCGGCCGGCGGCGACGTCCGCGGCGATGCTCTGAAGCGGCACGTCGGAGAGCGGGAAGCCGGGGGTTCCGAAGACGAAGCTGCCGAAGAAGGTGAGATACACGCCGCTTGCCATCTGCAGCAGCGGGTTGAAGTCCGCAATGGGATCGAGTCCGCCCAGCCAACCGGCCAGGCAGGCGCGGCCACCGCGGCGCAGCATCGCGAGCGAATCGAGGATGGTGCTGTTTCCCACGAGGTCGAGCACCGCGTCGAGCCGCTTGGCCTCCGCGATCCGCCCGGACAATCCCGGTCCTTCCAGCTCGACGCGATCCGACCCGAGCGCCTCGAGCATGGCAAAGCGCCCGGGGCTGCGCGTCGTGGCGATCACGCGCGCGCCCGCGTTGACCGCGAGGTTGAGCGCGGCCTGGCCAAAGGCAGAGGTCGCGCCCCGGATGACCAGTGACTGGCCCGGAGCGATCTCCAGATTGCGGAACAGGCACGTCCGACGCACTCGATCCCGCTGACCTCCGCCGCCTCGGCCCATTCACCCCTGCGCATATGCATCTCGGCGTGGTTCAGGCCGAACGCCTTGACCTCGATGACAACCTGACCGGCTTAGCGGCTCGGGCTCCGGCAGCTCCCGGTAGACGAGGCTGTCGGGCCCGCCAAAGCTCTCGATCACGATCGCGCGCATCGCGGCTTCTTCAGACGCCGACCGGACCGCCGCCGATCACCACGGCATAGAAGCTCCTCATGCAACGAACGTAAGGGCCTCCTCCCGGCCGCCCGCGCGCCACCACAGTCGGA
>DATHJG010001099.1:0-5627 GCA_035489875.1 Solirubrobacteraceae bacterium
CTCCAGAACCGGCGTGTTCCTGTACTGCCAGCAGCACGCGCGCGAGTGGGCGACGCCGCTCACCTGCCTCGAGACGGCGGAGCAGCTGCTGCGCAACTACGCGATCGACGCGCAGACGCGCAAGCTGGTCGACAACCTCGACATCTTCATCCTGCCGTCGTCGAACCCCGACGGCTCGCACTACTCGCTGCACAACTTCAACAGCCAGCGGCGCAACATGACCAACTGGTGCGTCGAGGGCGGGGAGGAGACCGACGATCCGGCGGCGGCGGACTTCTGGACGCCGCGGGTCAACCCGGGCACCGGCGCGGCGTACACGAACACCGACCCGGGGTCGCGCAACGCCTGGGGCGTCGACCTGAACCGCAACAACACGTTCGGCACGGTCTTCGACGGCTACATCGGCGCGTCGCACTCGTGCACGAGCGACGTGTATGCAGGCCCGGGTGAGGCGTCCGAGCCGGAGATCAAGAACGAGCTCTGGATCGCGGACAAGTTCACGAACATCAAGTTCTCGAACAACATCCACAGCTTCGGCGGCTACTTCATGTGGGCGCCGGGCGCGTACCTGCCGGATCGCGGCGAGGGTGACGCGGTGCACGCGAACATCGGCGTGGAGAAGTACTTCTTCGCCGCCGGCGACCGGATCCTCAACCGGATCAAGGAGGTCCGCAACACGGTCATCCTGCCGGAGCGCACGGGCCCGATCGCCGACGTCCTGTACTCGGCCGCCGGCAACAGCGCCGACGAGCACTGGTACAACCGCGGCGTCATCGCGTACAGCTTCGAGACGGGGGCCGACCGGTACGCCAACACGGTGCTGAACGCCGCGACGGAGGCGGGCGCGACCGGCGTCCGGCTCGCGAATCGCGGCGGGTTCGACACCGGCGACAAGATCACGATCGACGCGGGCACGCCGAACGAGGAGGTTCGGCGCGTCGCGCAGGTGCTCGCCCAGAACCCGCCGGCGCCGGCGCCGAACGTCACCCTGACCGAGCCGCTGGCGCGTCCGCACGCCGCCGGCGCGGCCGTGGCCGGCGGGACGACCCAGAGCGGCGTCGGCTTCCAGCCGCCGTACGCCACCGAGGGGAAGTTCGAGGCGCTCGAGTTCGCGGCGGGCAACTACGGCCTGCTCGAATCGGCGTTCGACTACTCGCAGGACACGACGCCGCCCTCGGTGCGGATGACCGGGCCGACCAGGTCCGGGACGCCGATCGCGACGACGTTCGAGTTCGTCAACGAGCCCTCGGTGATCCACTACACGACCGACGGCTCCAAGCCGACCGAGAGCTCCACGGCGTGGGACTCCAGCGGTCCGCGCGAGCCGGGCGAGGTGTTCCACGTCGACCGCACGACCACGTTCCGGTGGCGCGCGGAGGACATCAAGGGGAACGTCGCGTTCGGCGCGCAGAAGTTCGAGATCAAGCCGCCGAAGAACTGAGCGACGACGAGCGGCCCGCCCCGGCGGGCCGCTCGCGCTCCGCGGACCGGCCGTGACCCGACGCCTCATCCTCGCCCTCGCCGTCGCGATCGCCGGCATGGGGACGGTCGGCGTCGCGGTCGCCGTGGTGAGCGGCGGGGAGGAGGGTGCGCGCACGTCCGCCGCGCCGCGCGCACCCGACCTCGCCGAGTGCCGCCGGCTCGGCGGCGACCTCGCGCGCGCCTGCTACACGCGTGAGTACCTCGCGATGGTGCACGGGCGCGAGGACCCGCGGCCGGCGGTCGCCGCGATCGCGAAGGACGCGTGGAAGGAGGGCCCGTCGCTCGTCGCCAACTGCCACGGGATCATGCACACGGTCGGGCGCACGTACGCGAGCGAGGCGGGCGTCGACCTCGCGACGCTCATGGACCACCTGCCGCAGAGCAACGATCCCGGGTGCACGGCCGGGTTCGCGCACGGGATGGTGACCGCGATCGCGCCGGACATCGATCCCACCCGCCCGGGCGAGGCGGCGCGCGTGTGCGGGAGCGCGAAGACCCGCTACCAGAACTACAGCTGCATCCACGGCTTCGGGCACGCGTTCATGCGGATCTACGGGGACAAGCTGGGTCCCGCGCTGCACCTGTGCCGCGCGCTCGGGCCGCGGGCGGCGGCCGACTGCGCACAGGGCGCCTACCACGACTACTGGTTCGCGGTCGTCGGCGCCGACGACGCGACGCTGTCCGGCGAGGAGGCGGTGAAGGACCCGCGCGTGCTGTGCGGCGCCGCGCCCGAGGAGTTCGTGCGCCCGTGCTGGTACCGGGCGTGGGTCGAGAACCGGCCGGAGGCGTTCGACGTCGCGACCGCGGAGGACCTCGACGCGCTCTGCTACCGGCTGCGCGGCCTCCAGCGCGCGGCGTGCATCACCGGGGCGTCGGTGATCGGTCCGCCGGACCCGGTCGCGCAGATCGAGCTGTGCGCGCAGCTCGCCACCGGCGCCGACGCCGCGAGCTGCGTCCGCGGGGTCAAGGTCCAGAACCTGCTCGGCCGCCCGATCGGCGAGCTCGTGGAGCTCGTCGACCGCTGCTCCACCATCGCCGGCGGACCGCGGGACGCCTGCTACCGCTGGCTGGGCAAGGCGGTCGCGGTCCTGACCGACGGCGAGTTCGCGCGCGCGGGCTGCCCGCGGCTGCGCGGGACCGGCGCGCGGCGCGCCTGCGCGGAGGGCGCCGCGACGATGGACGACGCGCTCGAGACGTTCAGCTGATCCGCCTCGTCGCGCGTGATCGAATCGGCGACAGCCCGGCGAGACGAGCTGCCGTGAGCGGCGGGCGGTAGCTTCCGCCCCTGTGACGCGTCCTGAATTCGTGCGGCGGCGCCAGGCCGGGGTGCTCCTGGTCGGCGCGACCGAACCGGAGGTCGGCTCCTGGCTGCGCGCCGCCGGGCACGCGACGCGTGCGGTCCCCGGCGCGGATGCCGCGCTCGCCGCGCTGGGCGAGGAGCCGGCCGATCTCGTGATCGCCGACCGCGAGCCGGGCGGCGGGCTGGACGCCCCCGGCGTCTGCGTCGCGCTGCGCGGCGATCCCCGCCTCGGCAGCTCGTGGCTCCTCGCCATCACCGCGTCGGCGCGCGGCGGAGCGGCCGACGTCGGCGCCGACGACTACCTGCACCGGCCGTTCACGCGCCTCCAGCTCCTCGCCCGCACGCGCACCGGCCTGCGCGCCGTGCAGCAGCGCTCCGACGACGCGCTCCTGCGCTCGCTGATGGCGACCGTCCCCGGCGCCGTCTACCGCTCGGCGTGGCACGCCCAGTACCGGATCGAGCTGATCACCGACGAGATCGAGCGCATCTCCGGCTACCCGGCCGACAACTTCATCGCGAGCACCCGGCGGACGCTCATGAGCATCATCCACCCGGACGACTCCGACGCGGTCATGCGGGCGGTGGCGACCGCGAGCGACGAGCGCCCGTTCGGCCTGGAGTACCGGATCGTGCGCGCCGACGGCGAGGTGCGCTGGGTGCTCGACCGCGGCCAGCTCGTCGCGGGCGCCGGCGGCCGGCTGTGGATGGACGGCGTGATCTTCGACATCACCGAGCGCCGCGCGGCCGAGGAGGCGCTGCGCCGGCGCGAGATCGAGGCGGCGCGCACGGCCGAGCTGCAGGCGTCCCGGGCCCGGATCGTCGCCGCGGCCGACGCGGCGCGGCGCCGGATCGAGCGCGACCTCCACGACGGCGCGCAGCAGCGCCTCGTCGCGCTCGCACTCGACGTGCAGGTCGCGCGCGCCCGGGTCGAGACCGACCCGGGGTCGGCCGGGCCGTTCCTCGACCGGCTCGTGGAGGAGCTGTCGGCGACGTCGGCCGAGCTGCGCGAGCTGGCCAGGGGCATCCACCCGGCGGTGCTCACGCAGCGCGGGCTCGGCGCCGCGATCCAGGCGCTGGCCGGGCGCGCGCCGGTGCCCGTGGAGGTCCTGGGGGCGCCGAGCGGACGGCTCTCGCCGACGCTCGAGACCACCGCCTACTTCACGGTCGCGGAGTCGCTGACCAACGTGGCGAAGTACGCGCGCGCGTCGCACGCGACCGTGCGGGTGGCGGAGGAGGACGGGGCGCTCGTGATCGAGGTGCGCGACGACGGCGTCGGCGGCGCGCGCCCCGCCCTGGGCTCCGGGCTCACCGGCCTGGCGGACCGGGTCGGCGCCTGCGACGGGACGCTCAGCGTGGTCAGCCCGCCGGGCGAGGGCACGCTCGTGCGGGCAGAGTTGCCGCTGCCGGCCTAGGCGACGACCGGACCGCTGCGGTCCATCAGCTCGGCGAAGCCGTTCTCCCGCGCGCAGTGCGCGCAGCAGAAGAAGTGGCCGTCGGCCTCGACGCCATGGCCGATCACCGCGCACCCGCAGTGCTCGCAGCGCGGCGCGATGGCGTGGATCGCGCACTCGAACGAGTCGAACACGTGGCGGGCGCCGGCGACGGAGATCTCCATCACCTTGTCGTACTCGTTCCCGCAGACCTCACAGCGTCCCATCTGCATCAGCTCCTCGAATCGGCTGGCTGTTGTGAAGGATGCCCCGATGGACGCGAAGCGCAACGTCGCCGGTTCGAAGGGCCGGTCAGTTCGGCGTGCCCTGGATGCAGGCGATGTCGTACACCTCGTCGGACCCGTGGTGCCACCGGCGGCAGGACGCGGGCAGGTGCAGGACGGCGGGCTCTCCCGTGCGCACCAGGCGCCGGACGTAGCGCCCGTACGGGAGCTGCCCCGCGCGCCACCGCACGCCCTTGGGCGTCAGCTCCTGCTCGACGGCGGTGCGCCTGACCCACAGGTCGGTGGCGCCGTAGCGCGTGCGGAGGTCGGCGATCGCGTCGGCGGACGGTCCGTAGTAGGCGCGGAGCATCGCGAACTCGCGGGCGCGGCCTTGGAGGAAGTACTCCCGCTCGTAGGAGGGAGCGAGCTGCGTCGAGATCACCACCGCGCGCCGCGCCGTCGCGGGCAGGCACTTCAGGTCGATCGGGTCGCCGGCGATCACGGCGTCCTTCGGCAGGCTCGCGAGGTACCTGATCGAGTGGCCGTTCGGGCACGACGCACCCCGCGACCAGCGATCGCCCGGGATGAAGACGAGCAGGCCGAGGAGCGTCAGGCCGGTCAGCACCGCCCCGAGCGCCGGCATGTTGCGTCGCAGCGCCAGCGCGGCGCCGGCGGCCAGGACGAGCGCGCCGCCGACCGCCGCGACCGTCGTCCAGGGGAGATCCAGCGACTCGGTCGGGCCGAGCGGGAAGACGTAGACGGCGAGCCCGGCGATCGCCAGCGGCGCGGCGAGGAGCGCGAACGCTCGCAGCCGCGGCCGCGATCGCTCCCACAGCGCTTCCCACGTCGGGCGGATCGACACGCCGACCGCGATCGCGAAGAACGACGCGAGCGGATACGTGAACCGGTGCGGGAGGTACAGCTTGAACAGGACCGCCTGCGCCACCGCGTAGGCGCCGAGCGAGACGACGGGCAGCGCGAGCACCTCGGTCCGCAGCAGCCGGAAGTTGGCCGGCCGGACGAGCAGCAGCGCGAGCCCGGCGAGCACGAGGATGCTCCCGGACGTGCGGAGGTCGAACCCGCTCCGGTTCTGCCTCAGGTACCCGATCGTCGACGGCAGGAAGTAGTGCAGCGGGCCGTGTTCGCCGAACTCCGGGAACTTCCGCGCCTCGGCCGCGCTCAACACGTGCG
>DATHJG010001100.1:0-2915 GCA_035489875.1 Solirubrobacteraceae bacterium
CCCGAGCGCCCGACCTCGGTCAGCAGCGCGTAGTTCTGCATGTTGCGTGCCCCGATCTGGACGACGTCGGCCACACCGAGCACCGGTTCGAGGTCGCGCGCGTCCATCAGCTCGGTGACGACCGGCAGGCCGGTCCGCGCCTTGGCCTCGGCCAGCAGCAGCAGCGCCTCGGTCCCGAGGCCCTGGAACGCGTACGGGCTCGTGCGCGGCTTGTACGCGCCGCCGCGCAGCATCGTCGCGCCGCCAGCGTTGACGCTGTCGGCGGTGGTCAGTAGCTGGTCGCGCGACTCGACCGTGCACGGGCCGGCGATCAGCGCGAAGTGGTCGCCGCCCACCCTGCGCCCGCCGATGTCGAGCACGGAGCGCTCGCCGTGGCGGATCTGCGCCGATGCGAGCTTGTAGGGCTTCAGGATCGGGATGACGCGGTCGACCCCCGGCGAGCCGTCGAGGTCGAGGCGGGCGATGTGCTCGCGGTCGCCGATCGCCGCGATCGTGGTCACCTCCACCCCGCTGGAGACGCGAGCACGAGCGCCGGTGCTCTCGATCCGCTCGATGATCGCGCGGAAATGCTCCTCCGTCGCGTCCGGCTTCATCACGATCATCATGGTGAGTCCCCCAGGGACGCTGTGCGGAACGGTTCGAGTGAGCGCTCGCCGTGCGCGAGCAGGAGCGCCGGCGGGCGGGCGACGACGAAGAGCTGCTCGCAGATGCGGGCGTAGGCGTCGCACTCCGGGCCGAGGCTCCGGCGCGCGCGCTCCAGCAACGCGGCGAAGTCGCCGCCGGTCCCGTGGTCGGCGGCGTCGGCCAGCGTGGCGAGCCCCGCGGCCAGCGCGGTGCGGGCACGGCGGGCGTGTGGGTTGCCCGCCTGCACGTCCCGGTACGTCTCCGGCTCCCCGGATGCGATGCGGGCGAGCAGGGCGAGCAGCGTGAGGTGGGGCGGCGTCGCCATCGCGTCGAGGTCTTCGACGGCGACGTCGAGCTCGTCCAGCGCGAGGCCGAACGCGAGCACCGCCGCGTGCGTCAGCGCCTGCGTCACGGCGGCGACTCGGTCGTGCTGGTCGGCGCCGACCTCGGCGACCCGGCCGCCGCGGCGGCCGACGGCGTCGAGCAGCGCCCGCGCTCGCGGCCCGTCGCGTACCACGACCGCAGCGACCGCGCGGCCCTCGAACCCGAGGGCCGGCGCGAACATCGGGTTGAGGCTGACCGCTTCGAGGTGCGCCGCGTGCGCGGCGAGCATCGCGACGATGCCGGTCTTCACCGAGAGGGTGTCCACGAGCAGCCCGCCGGGCCGGAGCTGTCGCGCCAGCGCCGGCAGCGCCGCCAGCGCCACGCGCTCCGGCACGGCGAGCGCCACGACGTCGGCGCGCCGCAGCTCGGCCACGAGCCCGGCGTCCATGGCGCACACGTCGCCGCGGACGGAGGCACAGACGCGAGCGACGTCCGGGGGCGGCGCGGCGACGTCGACCACGACGACGTCGGCGCCCGCGCCGACGAGGAGGTCCACCATGAGGCCTCCCACCGCGCCTGCGCCGCCGACCACGACGCAGCGCTCGCCCCGCAGTGCGCCGTCGCTCACGCCGCCTCCTCGATGGCCGGCTCGTCGGCCGTGGCCAGCAGCGCGGTGACCATCGCTCGCGACTTGACGACCGTCTCCTCGAACTCCTCCTCGGTGTCCGAGAGCGCGATGATCGCGCCGCCGACCCCGAAGCTCACCCGCCCCTTCGTCGCGGTGAGGGTTCGGATGACGATGCTCAGATCCGCCGCGCCGCTGAGGCCGAGCCAGCCGAGCGCGCCGGAGTAGAACCCGCGCGGGCCGTCCTCGAGCCGGTCGATGATCTGCATCGTCCGCAGCTTCGGCGCGCCGGTCATCGAGCCGCCGGGGAAGGTCGCCCGCACGCAGTCGACGGCCGAGGCTTCGGGGCGCAGCGTCCCGCGGACCGTCGACACGAGCTGATGCACCGGCGCGTAGGTCTCCACGTCGAAGATCTTCGGGACGTGCACCGTGCCGATCTCGCACACCCGGTTGAGGTCGTTGCGGATCAGGTCGACGATCATCAGGTTCTCGGCCCGGTCCTTCACGTTGGTGGCGAGGTCGTGGTGCAGCGCCTCGTCGTCGGCCGGCGTGGCGCCGCGGGGCCGGGTGCCCTTGATCGGCTTGGACTCGACGATGCGGTCGGCGCCGACGGTCAGGAAGCGCTCGGGGGACGCGCTCAGGATGGCCACGTCCGGGAACTCGAGCAGCGCGCCGTACGGCACGGGGCTCATCCGGCGCAGCCACGAGAACGTGCGCCGCGGGTCGATCGTGATCGGAGCGGTCACGGCGTTGGTCAGGCAGACCTCGTACGTCTCGCCGTCGCGGATCTCCTCCAGGCAGTCGGCGATGCGGTCGAGATAGGCGGCGCGGTCGTGTCGGGGCTGCACCAGACCGCGCGCGGTCGGATGGGTCATGCCGACGAGCGGGTGGCCGCCGGCAGTCCGGCGTCGCGAGGCCGCTTCCTGGGTCGGGAGGTCGAGCAGCCGGCGGCTCGCGTCCTCCAGCCACGCAAGGGCGCCGGCTTCGTCCCCCTCGGCGCTGAGCGCGAGGAGGTACGACGTCCCCTCCACGTGGTCGATGGCGAGCATCCGGTCGGCGAAGATCAGCGCCGCGTCGGGCGTGTCGGCGCGGTGCGCGGCGTGCCCGCCGGCCTCGGCCTTCAGCTCGTAGCCGAGGCAGCCGACGTAGCCGAGGTTGAAGTCGAACGGCAGCCCGGCGGGCGTCGGGGTGGCGCGCCGGCGCAGCTCCTCGCCGAGGTACTCGAAGAACGGCCGGCGGACGCGGACGTGCTCTCCGGCGCGGTGGACGTCCACGACGCCCTCGGCCACGTCGAACGTCACGTACTCGGCGAGCGGACCCGAGCCGTCGCCCATGAACGAGA